>SLDM01000294.1 GCA_007125255.1 Phycisphaerales bacterium | reverse complement strand
GATGCGCACGCTCCGGCTCTGGGACTGGCAGCAGACGCCCTGGCCGCTCCTGCTCCGGGAACTCACCTACCGTCTCCGCAGCGATGATCCGGAGAACCTGGAGTTCGTCGTCGAGTCTCTGCGCGACCTTCCGCGGGAGGTTCCCGCCGATCGGGTGATCCCCCTCCTGAACGAACTGCTCGGCGCCGAAGCGCACCACATCCGCGCCGCGGCGCTGGAGGTTGCCGCCGGCTGGGCCGGTCGGGCGGGAGCTTCCAGGCTCAGGGACCTGTCCATCGGAAGCGATGATTCTGAGCTGCGGCGCATGCAGCGGCTGCTGCTGAGTTGGGCGGTCCCCCCGGTGGAACCGGAGGAGCTGGACGATGAAGAGATCAACGCGATGCCCCTGGAAGAGCTGGAAGGGTGGTTGGTTCAGGTGATCCGCGCCCACGATGAACCGGAGCGACTTCTCCGGCAGGTGCAGCGGCTCTGGTCGGTGGAGGTCGGACCGCCGTTTGCCTATCTCTACCGGTTTGTGGAAGGGGAAGAAGCCCACCGGTTCCTGGTTCAGATGTCGGAGCGCCGCGATCCCGGGGCCCGCTACGCCCTCGATGCGCGGGACTCGAAGCGCGAGCGGGCGCGGTCGGAGCAGATCCTGGCCGACGATGCGGAGCCGGCGTGGCGACGCCGGCTGGCGGCGTGGCGGCTGCACGATCAGGACGGTGCCGTGGAGACCGAACGCATCCGGGCGATTCTGGAACTGCCGTTCATCGAATTCGACGCCGGAATGTACCTGGCCGCACTGCTTGCCGAGAGAGCGCTCCCCGAAGAGGAGGCGATCGCCACGGCCGAAGGCTGGCTGCGCGACCTCGATCCCGCCCGGCAGATCGCCGGCCTCGTGCTCGCCGTGCTGATCGACCGTCACCGGGAGCTGGTTCGCCGAGTCGCCGAGGTCAGCGAGGATCCCCAGGTCCGGCGCACCGCCGAATGCGCGGCGAACCTGATGCACGAGGCGTCGCGCGAGCACGGCCGGGAACTCTGCCATCGGCTTCTCACCGCCCAGCACGAGGACTTCGATCCCCACATCGCGGCGATGCTGCTGCGGCACGGCTCTCCCGCCACCCGCCGCGCCTTGACTTCCCGGCCGCGCGGCGAGTGGCGGGCGGCGGTCGAACGGCGGGCGGTTCTCATCGAGCGCTTCGAGCCGGAGTGGCACGCCTCGCTCGGACGCCCCCTCGGGGGTCATCCGCGCGGCATCGTTCTGCACTTTGATCGGCTGAGAGCGCGGGAGATGCTTGAGAGGACGAGTAACGAAGTGACGCAGTAACGCAGTAACGAAGGGGCGAAGGGGATGAAAGGGTACCGGTTGTATTGGACCGGCGAGGGGTGCCGTGGTCTGAGCGGAGCGAAGGGCACGCGGCGGCTCGATGAATCATCTGATACAGAATCGAACGTCAATCGCGCGGCCGCGCGGCACCCGGACGTTATCCCTTCAAGTATGCTGCTTCGGTATGGCGAGAGCCGGAAAAGAGCGTGAGGGATATTGCTGGATCTGCGGCCACTCCGGGCGCCGGCCGGATGTGATCGGCTGTCCGGAGTGCGGCGTCAGCTACGGACGGGTCGATCGGACGCTGGCCGCGTGGCGCAAGGCGTGGCGCGGCTCACCCGGTTTCAACGAACTGATCGGTCCCGTGATCTGGTTCATCACCTTCGGTGTTCTCTGCCTCGTCGGCGTGGCGGGCGCCTTCACCTCGCCGGAGGTCTGGCCGTTCGTGGCGGGACTCTTTGCCTTCGGCGTACTCACCTGGTGTGTCTCCACCGTCCGCTGTATTCAGCGCATGAAGCACACATCCGCACTCCGCCTGATCCTGCTGTCGCATCTCGTCGCCATGCTCTACGTGATCGTGGTCCCGACCATCCTTGTCGCCGGGTACATCCTGAGTCTCTCGATTTTCGTCGGGGAACCACTCTTGATCCTCATCGCGCTGGTGATCCTCCTGCTACCCGCCGGAGGCCTCTACCTGACCCGGAAGCTCGAATACATCATCGCCGCCGCCTGCCTGAGGGAGCAGCTTCGCAGTGAGGTTGAGGGTTGAAGGCAAGGCGATCAGCGATCAATGCGGCACGCGCCGTCGGGTGAGCACGTCTGCCCCAGTTTGTGCCGGCGCCGGGCGATCCAGCCGTAGACCAGTCGGGCGATCTGTTTCACGCCCGGTACGTGGTAGAGCCAGGTGAGCCACCGGAAGCGGGGCAGGCGCCGCGCGATTGCATGGACCGCATCCGCCCCGGCGAACAACCGGCCGCCCGGCTCGATCAGGCGCATCCCCGCATCCAGATCCTCTCCGGCCAGTTGCGGGTAGCGCTCAAGCAGATCCGGCTCATGGCTGGAGATGAAAGTGAACTCTTCGGCGCGATCCCACCGCCGGATGCGCCCGACCTGCTTCCGGCAGAATCCGCACGTCCCGTCGTAGACCACGACCGGCCGATCGGTCGCCTTCGACTCGGCCCGGCGACCATCCGCGGATGCGGCCGGGGTTTCAGCGGTTTCGGGAGGCATCACCACCATGCTAGGTTCATCGGCTCACCGGGGGCGGGACCGTGGTGAATCTCCTCACCTGATGCAGGCAGCCGCTACCATGCCTGCCCTGCTCGTTTCACCAGTTCCCCGGATGGAGTTCTTCAGTGGCGAACATCGTAATCCTCGGCGCGGGGATGGTCGGCTCGGTCATGGCCCGGGATCTGGCCCAGGATGGGGCCAGGGACGGGGCCCAAGGTGGAGCCCAGATCGCTGACTTCGAGATCACCCTTGTGGATCGGAGTCAGGAGGCGCTCGACCGCGCCGCCTCCCTGATCGATCGTCCGGTGAAAACGACGACTGCGGATCTTTCCGATCGCGAGGCCATCCGAAAGGTCATCGCCCCGGCCGACATCGTCCTCGGGGCGATGGGGAGCACCATCGCCCGGCAGGCCCTGCGCACCGTCATCGAAGCAGGGAAGAACTACTGCGACATCAGCTTCATGCCGGAGAACGCGCTCGAGCTGGACGAGCTCGCCCGGCAGCACGGCGTCACGGCCATCGTTGATTGCGGCGTCGCGCCGGGGATGAGCAACGTCCTCGCGGGGCACGCCGCCTCGCGGCTCGATCCCTGCGAGTCGATCGAGATCTACGTCGGCGGCCTGCCGCGAGAACGGCGCCGGCCGTTTGAATACAAGGCCGCCTTTTCCCCGTTCGACGTCATCGAGGAGTACACCCGCCCCGCTCGCCTCGTTGAACACGGCCGGGAGGTCGTGCGGGAAGCCCTCAGCGAACCGGAACCGATCGAGTTTCCCGGACTGGGAACCCTGGAAGCGTTCAATACCGACGGTCTGCGCACTCTGATCGAGACGCTCGACGTGCCCTTTATGAAGGAGAAGACGCTCCGCTATCCGGGGCATATCGAGCTCATGCGCGCCTTCCGGGAAACCGGGCTTTTCAGCGAAGAGCCGGTGGAGCTCAACGGCGAACGGGTCGTACCGCGCGAGCTGATCGCGAAACTGATGTTCCCGAAGTGGTCATACGAGCCGGGCGAGGAGGATCTGACCGTCATGCGCGTGATCGCAACCGGCCGGGAGAAGGGTGAGCGGGTGCGGCTGCAGTGGGACCTCTTCGACCGCTACGACCGCGAGACCGGCATGACGAGCATGGCCCGCACGACGGGGTTCCCCTGCACGATCATGGCGCGGCGGGTGGTGAGCGGCGCGTTCAATCCGGCCGGCGTCATCGCGCCGGAAATGATCGGCCGCGTGCCGGGTGAACTGGATCATCTCCTCGCCGCGCACGCCGAGCGCGGGATCGAGTACACCGAGCAGCGCCGGGTTCTCTGACGCCGGTGACTACTTCATCATGGCTCATCATGCCGGGCGGACGCCGCGCAGCATCCCGCCGAGACGTTCGACCTGCTGCTTGCGCACGGTGTCGAGGGTCAGCTTCGGAATCTGCCACCGCGGCGTTTCCTCCGGCACGCTGGCGCAGTGTTCCTGAATCACGGCGTACATGAGTTTGAACGCATCGCGCGGCTGCTGCATCTGATCCAGGGCGTCGACCAGGTCACCGTGCGTCACCGTGTCGTCGAAGAACTCGCGAAGCGACATCGGCTCAAGGCTTCCGTCCGGTTGGGCCTCGGCCTGGTCGTCGGGTTGTCCGTCAGGGTGCGCCTCACGGCAGGCATTGAGGCGGGTGGTGCAGATGTCGTAGAGCATCGCCCCGGACCAGGTCAGTCGTTCCACCAGGTTCTGTTTATCCAGACGCGCTTCGCGGAAGAAATCGGTCCGCTCCCGGAACAGCTCGTGCTTGAGGTCCAGGGGAAGCAGGAGTTTGATGCCGACCCGGTCCTGTTGAAGGAACTTGTTGTTCATCAGCGGCCAGATGATCGCCCGCATCCGTTCCGGCTCACCGTTGACGAGTGTCGGTTCGTCGATGCGGTCCACGATCACGATGATCGACCGGTAGCCGAGCGGCCGCAGGACGTGCAGCAGACGCTGAACCATGTGGTACCGCGCATCATCCCCCGCGTCGTTCGGCCACTCGCTGGTCAGAACATCGTGCACCGGGAGGGTCGAGAGCGACTTGCGGAAACTCATCGCCGGGCGATGGAGCGTGCGAAGCGATCGGGAAAGTGTCCGCGCGATCGAATGCATCTGCCAGCTTCGGCGCAGGTACTGTCCACCCATGAAGAGCGAGAGCAGGGCAAAGACCACCAGCGCGGCATTCCAGAGCCAGCGCTGCTCTTCCGGATTCCGAATGAGTATCAGGAGCGCCAGCGCGATCGTCAGGCCGCCCATTCCGATCGCGGCCCACTTCATCCACGGCATGAGCGAGAGCGTGCCCGTCCTGAGGGCGCGCCGGACCCGGGCGGTGCGCAGATCCGCCTCGTCCGGGCGGTCGTAGCAGGATTGCAGGAGCAGCACATCGCGCTTGGTGGCGGCATCGGACTGCCGCCAGTTCTTTCGGAGCGACACTTCGTCGTCGAGCACCGGCTCGCCGCGTGATTCCTTCAGCAACTCGTCCATCAACTGCGGCACGATCGTGCCCAGAATGCCGTCGAGGTGGTCGACCAGTCGGAACTGCTCGAGTGAAGCGGTCGCCTCCGATTCGCCCGTCTGCAGGTGGAACCGGTCCAGAACCGGATTCAAGTCGTCGTACGCGATCAGCAGGCAGCGCTGGTCGGGCGCGGCGCGATTGTGTTCGCGCAGTTCGTGTTCGATCTGCAGGCGCATGGCGGTCTTGCCCGACCCGCGTTCGCCGAACACGATCGCGGAGGACGGCCGATCGAACTCCCCGCGGATCTTGGCGAAATCGGGGTGGTGACAGACCGTTTCGATGCGCGTGAAGACCGCATCCTGCCGGGCTTCCTCGGCCCGGAAGGGACTCTCACGAATCTGATGATGCCGCAGAAACGTTTCGACGTTCATGCGAATCCTTTCGCTGGGGAGGAGGAAGAGGAGAAGGGAGAAGGAGGACGCCACGAGCCGTCAGTGCGCGACCGCTTCGCCCAGATACGAACTGACTTCATCCACTTTCTCGTTGACAAACTCCTGATCCGGCCCTTCGAGGTTGAGTCGCAGCAGG
>SLDM01000328.1 GCA_007125255.1 Phycisphaerales bacterium | reverse complement strand
TTCCGCCGCGACGAGCGCATCGAGCTCTTCCGGTTCGGGCTGTGCGGTCTCATCGCCGACACGGTCCTGATAAACGCGCACGAAGTAGGACTTCGGCACGCCGATCGTGGAGTTGATCAGGAGCGGATGGCTGCGGTTCTCGGTGATCTGAGAATCGGAATTGCCGACGAAGGGGATCATCGCGGCGTCGGTGCGTTCGTCACTGAGGGTGGAGCTCCGGCCCCCGGAACCGCGAATGTTCGCCCCGGTGTTCGGCCGAACACCCGCCTCGCCGCCGCCGGCCTGGTTGGTCGAATTGAGCATCCGTCTCGACTCGCGGGTCACGCCGAGCTTCGGATCATCGAAGTCGCGCTGCTGGCGGATAATGCGTCGGGTATCGACCGTGACGCTGACGGCAACATTGACGCCGGGAATGTAGCCCAGCGTTTCGGCGATCTTCTCACGAACGTGGCGCTCCTTGGTGAGCTGAACCTCAAGGTTGTTTCCGGCGAAGAGCTGATCGCCCTGCCGGGCACGGTGAACACGGTTGGCGACCGCATCGATGATGCGCACATTCTCGACGTCCAGACCGGAGTGAGCACCGGCCACCATCTCGCCGATGGCATCGACCGTGTCCTGGTGCAGTCCGCTGCGGGCCCGAACGGTCACCGAAGCGGTCGCGGGCAGATGAGCCCGGCCGATGCCGCTCGGATTCTGAGGCTCATGGATCACCACCCGCGCCCACTCGATCCCCTGCATGCTGGCGATCGTTCGGCTCAGCACATTCATCGTGGCATTCAGCCAGCGGCGTTCGTTCTGGGCGCGGCTGAGAAACGGGCTGTCCTGCTCGATCAGGGAATCAAAGTTGATCTGGTTCGGCGTGATGACCTCTTCGTCCGTCAGTCGCGCCAGGATGGCGTACTTCTGATCGACGGGTACTTGAATCTCGCCGTTGCGATCACGAAAGGGAATGTTCTGGGTTCGAAGGTACTCCACCGCCCGGCCGCGGGCATCGCTGTTCAGCCCGGCCTGCAACCCGAGCGGCTCCATGCGAGTCCCGCCGGTGTACTGCGCGACGAGAAAGAGTGCGAGCAGGAGGATGACCATCATCGAACCGATGAGCATCCTGGCCGTGGGCGACAGCTCACGCACCTGCTTCCAGATCTGTTCCAGTGAATTCTGCAGAGCCTGCATTGCGTCGGCCTCCATGCCTGGCAAGCGGGAAAATCAGGATGTGTCGGGGCAAAATGCCCACGGCGTGCGACGCGGCCCTCCTGGCGTTGTCACAACGGCTCAGGTGTTATCGGCTCAGATTCTGATTTGCTTCACTTCCTCGTAGGCATCCATCACTTTATTTCGCACCTGCAGCAGCATCTTGAAGGCGACGTCGGCCTTCTCCGTCGCCAGGATCACGTTCTCCAGGTCATTGCGCCGGCCGGAATGCAGGTCCTCCACCGCCTCCCGGGCATCGGTCTGAAGCTTGTTGACCTCGGCGATCTGCTCCTTGAGCATCTGCTTGAAGTCCGCCCCCCCCGCCTCACCCGACCGGGCGGACGGACTCTGCATCGGGTTCTGAAGCGGCGACGATTTTCCAATTAATCCCAGGGGGTCGGTCATGTCATGTCCTCACGCCGGCCGGCTTATCCGAGCAGTTGCAGGGCAATGCTGGTCATCGACTTGGTGGCCTCGATCGCCGCAATGTTTGCTTCGTACGACCGGGCGGCCTCCATGGCATTCATCTGCTCCACCACCGGATTGATGTTGGGATAGCCGACATAGCCGTTCTCATCGGCAAAGGGAGAGCCGGGCTCGTACTTCAGGAGCGGCGGGCTTTCATCGAGCTCGATGTCCATGACATGCACGCCGCGTTCGCTCCCGGTGGCCGGATCGCCCGCGCCGAGGCGAGCAACCCGTCGGCGAAACGGTTCATACTCTCCGTTCTCGTTGAGTATGGTGTTCTGGTTCGCCACGTTGGCGGCGACGACGTTCAGCCGCGTTCGCTGGGCGATCAGGCCGGAGGTGGAAATGTCGAGGGAGCCGTGCATGGTCAGTTACTCTCGTTCATCGAGTTTGTGAGGGGCGGGCTCAGAGCCGTTCCCGAATCGCCATATTGAGCGTCTCGAACTCCCGGCGCATAAATTGCGCCGCGGAACGGTACAGCGTAAAGTTCTCCACCATGTGCTGCATGGTGCGTTCCAGATCGCGATCGTTCTGGTCGTGAAAGAGCAGGTTCTCTCCGGACGCGGTGGGCTTCAGCTCGATGCCGTGGGCGTTGACCTCCACTTCGGAGGTCGAGTCCATGCGCAACTCGCCGCCCCGATTGCCGTGTCGCGTTCGTCGCTCGTCGATCGCCTCGTTGAGCTGCTTCTGAAAGGCGGGAACGGAGACGTCGAGGGGACGAAACTCCGGCGTGGAGAAGTTCGCAATGTTGTTGACGATCAGGGCGTGCCGCTGGCCGGCGAACTGCATCGTCCGCTCCAGAACCGGAATGGCACCCGCATTGGAAAGTCCTGCAATCATGCATCCTGCTCCATCGCGCTCATCCTGAAGAGGGTTCATGCAATCGGCATGCCACGGTCCCGACGCCATCCCGGTACTGCTCCGGCACTACCCCCGGCCGTCCCCGCCCGGCGCAGCTTCTGCGCGGGGGCAACTTTGGCCGCGCACGGATTGCGCGGCCGCGTCGGGGGAAGGTCACAGTTTCTCATCCACCAGCCGGGCTTCCTTCCACTTCTTGAGTTTGAGCCCCAGGGTCCGCACCCCGATACCGAGCGCCTCGGCGCTCTTCTGACGGTGCCCGTTGTGGTGCTCCAGCGTGGCGATGATGGTCTCCCGTTCGATGTCATCGAGCGTCACCTCGCCATCGCAGATGTGGCCGATCTCGTGCCCCTCCGCGCCGTCGGTCTGCGGCGCATCGTTCAGTTCCATCATGGAACTCGGCCGCGCGATGGCGACCGGACGAACCGCCCCGTTCACCCCGTTCACCCCGGCCGCAACCGCCGCAACCGCCGGAACCGCCGGCGCCTGCTCGCCCCCTCGAGGCGACTCCCCGACCGGAAGCCACGCCGCGATCAGATTCGCTTCGATCGTGTCTCCGGCGGTCAGGACCGCGGCACGCTCGCAGAGATTCTGCAGCTCACGGACATTCCCCGGCCAGGGATACCGGACAAAGAGCTCCGCGGCCTCCGGCGCGACCCGCTTGACCGGCTTGCCCTCCCGCCGCGCGACCTGCTTGAGAAAGTGTTCCAGCAGTTCGGGAATGTCTTCGGGATGCTCCCGCAGCGCGGGCATGGGCAGCGGCAGGACGTTGAGCCGGAAGAAGAGGTCCTGGCGGAACGAGCCCTCTGCCACTTCGCGGGAGAGGTCGCGATTCGTCGTCGCGATCACGCGCACATCCACCGAACGACTCGTGGATGAACCGACCCGCTCGAAACACTGCTCCTGCAGCACGCGCAACAGCTTGGCCTGGATCTCCGGGGCGACCTCGCTGATCTCATCCAGGAGCAGCGTGCCGCCATCGGCCAGTTCGAAACGGCCCTTTCGCAGCCGGTCCGCCCCGGTGAAGGCCCCCTTCTCATGACCGAACAGCTCCGATTCCAGCAGGTTCGTCGAGAGCGCGGCGCAGTTGATCGCCAGGAACGGCCGGGCGGCCCGCGGACTGGCTTCGTGAATGGCGCGGGCGGCCACTTCCTTTCCCGAGCCGGACTCGCCGGTAATCAGCACCGTCCCGTGACTGTCGGCGATCCGGTCGATCCGGTCGCGCAGCTCGGTCATGACGTGACCGCGACCGACCATCTGGTGGACCCGACTCTTCCGCCGGGTCTTCCCCTCGGACCGCGCCGGGCCATCCGTTTCACCCTGCCCGGGCCCATCGTCTTCCACCTCCACCCCGGGCGTGCCGGAGAGGCGAAGAATGGCGTTCTCCCGCACGAGCTTCGCATGTTCGAGCGCCCGCGCGATGGCGACCAGCAGCACATCGCCGCTGAACGGCTTGGTGATGTAGTCGTAGGCACCGTTCTTCATCGCCTGCACGGCCGTTTCGATCGATCCGTACGCAGTCATGAGCACGACGGGAAGCTGCTCATCCTGCTCCCGTATGGCGGCGAGCAGGTCGAGACCGTCCATCTCCGGCATCTGCAGGTCCGTGACGACGACATCGACCGATCGCTTGCTGAGCCGGTCGATCGCATCCTTGCCGCTGGAGGCGGTGACCACGCCGTAGCCCTTGCGCGAGAGGGTCGTCGCCACACTGTCGCGCATCATTTCCTTGTCATCGACAACGAGAATTCGAGTCACGGTACATACTCCATAGTCGGGTTGGTTCGCGGGGGAAGAGAGCGATCGTGCCGCGCCGAGACGGTCGAAACCACGACGGCCGGCGGAGCGCTTCCGGAAGGGCCGGATTCACCGGTTGCCTGCTCGTCGTCGGCGTCACCGGATTCCCGCGGCACGTCGATCGGCTGGCGGGGCAGGCAGATTTCGATCCGCGCCCCACCCGATTCAAGATTGCTGACGTTGATGTGCCCGCCGTGCGCATCCACGATGCGGTGCACGATGGCCAGGCCGAGACCGGTTCCCGTCTGCCGCGTGGTGAAGAAGGGGTTGAACATGCGCTCCACCACTTCCGGCGGGATCCCCGGCCCGTTGTCCTCGACCGCGAGCACGACCCGCTCATCGAACTGACCGCCGGGACACCGCATCCTGCGCTCTTCCGTCAGAACGTGCACCCGTCGCGACGGCTCGGATCCTTCGCCCATCTCCGCGAGTGCTTCGGCGGCATTCCGCACGACATTGGCGAGGGCCTGGCTCACCAGGTCCGAATCGGCGCGCAACGGGCCACGGGCGCTGAACGTGCAGGCCAGTTCCACCGCCCCGCTGCGAAAGAGCGCGACACACCCATCAAGCGCCTGCTGGACCAGAGCGTTCGGTTCGATGGCCCGCGGATGGATCGTCGTCTTCCGCGCGAAGGAAAGCACATCGCGAACGATGGCGTCCAGACCAACCACCGCCCGATCGACCTTGCGGCACAGCTCTGCCTGTTCCGGACGATCGTGGAGGTCTTCCTGCAGCATCTGCACGTACAACTGAATGGAACCGAGCGGATTACGAATCTCATGGGCGATCCCGGCCGCCATCTCTCCCAGGGCGGCAAGAGAACGCGAGCGCCGCAGCTTGGCATTGGCCTCGGCCAGTTCCCTCTGCAGCTGCGCGACCTGCTCCTTGAGCGCAGTGTGCGTCTGCTGCAGTCGCTCGGTCGTCTCCGCGACCGCGCCCATGAGCTCGCGCAGGTCATCGACATCCAGCGAACCGGCCTGCTCGGTCATGGTCTTCAGAACGGAATTCATCGCTCATCCTTTTCGGTCGGAGAACCGCGCATCATTCGGGCCGGTCGACATCCCCGGCTTGAGATAGGCCCGCCGGGCCTGCCGGGCCTGACCGAGTGAATTCAACTCCTGGCGTGACTCATCGCGAATCTTCTCCATCGACTTCTGATCCTCTTCATCGCGCTGCATGATGTCGCCGAGGCAGGAGGAAAGGTCGTCAATCACGTGCCCGAGTTGACGCCGGGTTTCATCGTCCATCGCTTCGGGCTGGCTGCGAACCCGATC
>SLDM01000004.1 GCA_007125255.1 Phycisphaerales bacterium | reverse complement strand
GATGTAGACCCAGCCGGCGATACACATGAGCGGGTCGCGCATGGCGATGGCGATGCCGGCCGAGGCGAGACCGAGAAAGACGCCCAGCTCCTGCAGCGCGGGGAACCAGACCCGGCCGATGGCGAGGATGATGAGCAGGCTGGTCAGGTAATTGATCGCCCGCCGCCACCCGTAGAGGCGCTTGATGTCATCGATGTTCTTGCGGACGATCAGGAGCGTCATGAACCGGGCGGCGAAGATGATCAGCAGGATCACTACGGTGGCGAAGACCTGCATCGCCGTGATGGGCGTCAGGCCGGTGAGTTCCGCGATGAATTGCGCCACTTCCTGCATCGTGCTCCGTGAAGTCGGTCAATGTGCGGGTCGAGTGCTCCGCCGTGATTCCGCGCCTGATCCTATCCGACCGGAAAGCTCGTGAGAACGACTGTATCGGCAGATTCCGCTCCGAATGGGGGAAAAAAGCTTCGCCGATCCCTCCGAACCATCCCCGGCGATCGCATACCATGCCCGATCGTGAAACAGTTGCTCAGACACACTTTACCCCGGCAGGGTGCCAGCGGACCGCGTCGGTTCCGTGGGCCCGCTGCATGGGCGTGCCCGCTGCTCGCGGCCGCCATGCTCTTCGGCTGCACCTCGACGATCCGGACGACCGATCCGCCCCGCACGGCGACCGAGCAGTTCCTGCTCTCCAAGGCGGCGGCCCGGGCGGTCGAACAGCTCAACGTCGATGCCCTGCACAGCCGGGTGGTGTACGTGGACGATGACTACTTCGCGGCCTCCGAGGCGGCATTCGTGCTGGGTGAGCTGCGGGCAAAGATGCTCGATGCGGGCATCCAGCTGGTGCGCGAGCGTGAGCAGGCCCAGATCATCCTCGAGGTGCGCAGCGGCGGCGTGGGGATCGACCGCTCCGACTTCCTCGTCGGCATTCCCTCCATCATCGTCCAGGCCGGCGGAGACACCTCTTCCACCCAGACGCCACTGGCCACCCCGGAACTGGCCATCCTGAAGAACGTCAACCAGATCGGCGTGGCGAGTGTGGCGTTCGTCGCCTACTGGGCCGACTCCGGTGAAATCGTCGACAGCTCCGGACCGTACGTCGGACGCACCATGCGCGATGACTGGTGGATCTTCGGCTTCGGTCCGCGCACCGTCGGCAACATTCCCACCACCGATCCGACGGACGAGTAGCCCCATGCGACGCTGGCTCGTTCGAGGACTCATCTTCCTGTTGATCGTGCTCGCGCTCGGTACGGTGGCGGCTCACCTGGTTCTGCGCAGCGATCTGCCCCGGCGGATCGTGCTGGATATTGTGCAGCAGGAAACCGGCCTGCGGATCGAGGCCGACGCGCTGACAACCGGCTGGGGCGGCGAGACGACGGTGCGGGGGCTGAGGATCGCCTTGCCGCTGGAAGCGGACCCGTTCATCGAGGTGCCGGAAGTTCGCGTCCGCCACACGGCCCTGCTGCCGCTGCTGTTGACAAGATCGATCACGCTGGAAGATCTCCAGATCACCGAGCCGGCGGTCGCGCTGCGCACCGACGCCGGCGGACAGTGGAACGTCGTGGAAGCGGCCGAGCGCATTACCCGCACCCAGGCGCAGCGCCGGCCGGACAACGGCGGCCCGATGCCGGAGTTGCCGCGACTGCGGATTCACGATGCGGTACTGGATATCGAAGCCCCGGACGGACGGATGATCCGGTACGAGCCGCTGGTTGTGCGCGGCGATCCGCTCGGCGCGTTTGCGTGGGAGTTTGAGGCAACCCTCGAACCGAGAGTGCGCGTATCCGGCCGCCTTTCCCCGAGCGCATCATGGTCACATCAGATCGAGTTTGATCTGGACCAGGGGCGCGAACTGATCGAACCCTGGCTGCCCGATGCGCCGGATGAGGTTCGGCTCTCCGGTCGCTGGCAGGGACAGATTCGCGATGCGGTACTCGACGGGCGGCTGGAGCTGGATGAGCTGCGGGCCACCCCGCTCTCGGCGCAGGGGGTTCTCTATGCATCCGTGGTCGGCTTCGATGTGCGGCTGCGCCCGTCCGATCTGATCGCGACGATCGACGAGACGCCGTTCGAATCGGTCCGGCTGACCGGCGGCCGCTTGCGGGCTGTTGCGGAGAGGCTCTACGCCGAACGACTGGTTGCGGAGATCGATGACGCGCGGGCCCAGATCGATGGAGCGTGGAACCTTGCGGAGGAGACCGGCCGATTGGTGGTCGAGTGGAGCAGTGACGGCGCGGTGTGGGGGGTCGAACAGACCGGCCGTCTGTCCGGCTCCCTCAGCCGCACCGCGCTTGGGCGTTACGACGCCCACGCCAGCGTCCAGGTCAACGGGCGGGCCGATGCCTACGACCTTGCCGGCGGGGTTGAACTCCACGCCTCGGGCGATCACTGGAAGACGATGCGCGGCGAGGTATTGCTCGATCGACTGCGGGTCCGCGAGCCCCGCGGGACGGTCGAAGTGCAGGATGCCACCGCCCAGCTGCGTGTCGCCTGGCCGGAGATTCGTCTGCACGAGCTGAAACTGCCCGGCGGCGCGGGAGCGGAAGGGGAGCCGCAACTGGCCCGCGCCGAAGCGCAGATCAATCTCCAGACCAACGATTGGTCTGCCGTTTTCAATGCAACCGGCTGGGTCCCGCCCGGGAGGTGGGAGGCGCATGAGATTCCGGCGGTGGACCTCGCGCTGGCCGCTTCGGGGAATTTTCAGCGGGCCACGGTGCACGAGGTGCGGTTGCTCACGGACGAGATCGATCTGACCGGCGACGGAGAACTCGACCTGCGTTCGTTCGCGCTGGATTTCCGGTCGCACGTCAGGCTCGCGCCGAGGCAACTGTCGGATGAGCTGCAGCTCGGCGAAGTGGTAACGCAGGTGAGGATCGACGGCACGGTTCAGCCGCTGCACCTGAACCTGGCCGGTTCGATCACGGCGGATCACGTGGAGTACCAGGGGGAATCCTTCCGCGATCTGGCGCTGAAGTATCGGGGCGAGGTGAGGCCGGAAGAGATCGGGTTCGCGCTGGATGAGTTCCGGCTGTTCGGCGGCATGTGGAATGCCAGCGGCTCGCTCGATCCGGCGACGCTCATCGCCACCCTCGACCTGCGGGGGGAGAACGCATTGATCGAGCGGATGGCGGAGCTCGTCGATCTGCCGATGGAGGTGAGCGGCCGCGTGAGCGCCGCGCTCGCCGGCACCGTTCCGCTGCGCGACCTGCTCGACAGCGATCTGACCGGGGCGTGGACCCTGGCGGATTTCTCGGGCGGGGGACTTGAGGGCATTCACGGCGAGGGGATGGCGCATCTGCATGAACAGAAGCTCGAGCTCTACGAGTTGAACCTGCGCGACCGGGAAGGCGTGCTGACCGGCAGCGCGGTGATGGACCTGAATCGTCCCGATCAGTTACATGCCGCCATCGTGCTGCGCGACTGGCCGTGGGCGTACGACGCGCTGGAGATGCGGGCCGCGGTGCACGGCGGGGCGACGGTGGAACTCGATCTTGACGGATTCGACATGTTCGGCGAGGTGAACCTGGAAATCGATCTGACCTATCAGGAGCAGCCGCTCGGCCAGGTCGATCTGCAATCGGAGCTGGACGGCCGGGAGCTGCGGATCAACCTGAGGGTCAGCGCCCTCGGCGCGGAAGCGGTCGGTTCCGGCGCGGTGATGCTCGATCAAGAGCGGTGGACCGAGAGTCGTCTGGCGATCGCGTGGAGCGGCCTGGATCTGTCCGCCCTGGGCGAGTTCAGCGATCTGGCCGAACCGCTCCGCGGCATGAGTTCCGGTTCGATGATCATTGAACGCGACGACTCGCCGCGGGCTCATGAACCGATGCGCATGCTCGTGGAAGGCAATGTTGAGGGTGGCAGCATCCGCGCCATCACCATCGGACGGAAGGGGCTCGAACACGGGCTCATGCCGCAGGAGGAGCTCGACGATGTCTCGCCCATCCGCGAGACCGTCGAAGCGGAAACCGGCGCGGAGCCGGAGGAGATCGATCGTCCGGAGGAACCGGCCGACTTTGAGGCGGAACTGCACTTCAGCCCGCAGCGGATCGTGCTCGACCGCGCGGTCCTGCAGGCGGTGGACGGGGAGATTCGCGTGCGCGGCCGCGTGAGCCGGCACGACGGTACGCCCTACGTCCACCTCATTTTCAACCTGAACGATCTCGACCTCGAGCAGCTGGTGCACGCGGCGGAGCTCACGACCGATCCCGTGCCGGGGCGGGTGAGCGGCACCGCCTCGCTGGGCGGATATCTCGATGAGAATCCGCGTCTCTTCGGCCGAAGCCGGATGGAGCTCTCGCAGTCGGATCTGATTGCGCTGCCGGGGTTCTCGCAGGTCTTCAGCGCGCTGCGGCTGGAAGTCGGCACCATCGATCCGACCGGTGTCGGCGTGGCCGAGCTGCGCCTGGAGGGCAACGCGCTGGAGATCTACCGCATCACCTACTTCAATCGCGGGACCGACATCATCGCGCGGCTGCGGGTCGAGGACATCACCCGTGGTGATCAGAGTGAGATCACCGGCCTGGCCGTCGGCGTGATCCGCCCGCTTGCGGACATCACCATTCCGTTTCTCGATCTGCTCGATCGCCTCATCGACGCGGTGCAGCGCGATGCCGCCTCGGTGCGGATTCGGGGCACGGTGCGCGAGCCGCAGACCGAAGTCGTCCCGTTGCGGGAGGTCATGGGCGCGATCGAGCGTCTGATCGGAGGGCAGGTTGATTGAACGGAAGCCGGCGCGCAAGGGCCTGGGAGATTGACGTTCGGCACGCTTCCGGGGAGAGTTTCCAGCGGTGAGCCGCCAGCCAGTGACGATTCCGGAGCGCCCCGATCAAGCCGTTGCGACGGTTGCGCCCGAACCACGCTGCCCGCGTTGCGGGTACCAGCAGCGCGGCACCGTTGAAACGTGGCGCGATCGGTGTCCGCTGGAAGGACGCTGCACCGAGTGCGGCCTGTCGTTTCAATGGAGTGATGTTCTCATCGAGAGATTGCCCCGCTGGAACAGCGAGTATGGCACGCGGCAGGCGTATCCATGGCGTTCCGTGCGCACCATCTGGCTGACCTTCCGGCCGTGGGCGTTCTGGTGCAGCTTGCAGATGCACCACGAGATCCGACCGAAGCGTCTGCTCCTCTATCCGGTTGTGCTTGCGCTGGTGAGTTACCTGATGATCGGGATCGGAACCGGTACCGGACTGGCGCTCTCGATGATGGACGATGCGCAGCACGGGGCCACGATCCTGTTTCCCCGAGCCGTGTTTGCCGTGCTGCATGGGGTGGTGCTGCCGTTCAGCGATCACTCGTACCATTACCTCACGCACCCTCGGTGGGGGAGGTACACCGGAGGATCTGCCGCGAGCATCTCGCGTGAACTCTTGTCCCCCGGGCTGCGCTCGATCATTCTCTTCGTCTGCGCGCACTTCATGGCGGCCGCCTGCTTTGCCCTGCTCCCGCTTTCGCGCCGAAAGGCCAAGGTGCGCTGGGCGCATATCGGGCGCGCGGCGGTGTATGGGCTGGGGCTCATTCCGGTCGCCATCTTCTTCCTTGTGCTGATCGGCCTCTTCGCTATGGCCGAGGACCTGACGATCGGCGGCGCGAGTCAATGG
>SLDM01000446.1 GCA_007125255.1 Phycisphaerales bacterium | reverse complement strand
TGCCCGTCGAGCTGAACACGAAACGGCTGACAACGTGATGGTTCTCCTCACGAAAGCCCAGGCATCGCCATGCCTGGGCTTTTTCGTGTTATCTCAGTTTTCTTCCGGGCGCGCCCACGCTGAATGTCGCCTGTTTGGGGGAGGGGAGAGCGGTCGGTTCCGTTCTCCGGCTTCTCCGATGCTGTTGCATCTTCCACAAACAAGGAGTTCCAGTATGTTTCCTTCTCGACCAACCCGCCGCAGGCTTCTCGGCCTCGGCCTGCTCGCCACCATCGCGGCCGCATCTGCCGCCCAGGCGGCCGACATCCACGTTCCCGGCGACTTCCCGACGATCACCATTGCCATCAACAACGCATCAGACGGCGACACCATCATCATTGCCCCGGGGAACTACTTCCAGCCGATCGACCTCGGAAACAAGCAGATCTCGTTGATCGGCTCAGGCGGGCCGGAGGTCACCACGATCAACGCCTTCGGGAAAGGCTCGGCTCTGCGCATCACCGGTGGCCAGTCGCTCGACACCGTGATCGAGGGGCTGACCTTCACCGGTGGCCTGGCGTATCGTGGCGCGGGAGTGTTTATCAACAATGCGAGTGCGACAATCCGCAACTGCCACTTCATCAACAACCATGCCACGCTGACGGCACCCGGTGGCAGCGATCCCGGTGATGGCGGCGGGCTGTTCATCGAGAACGGTTCACTGGTGCTAGAGAACTGCGAGTTTCTCGCCAACACGGCCGCTGATCTCGGTGGCGGCGCCTACGTGCGAACGAACACCAACGTGACGATGACCGCTTGCCACTTCGAGGGCAACATTGCTGACAGAGGTGCCGGTATGGCGACGTTCAACGGCACTGCCAGCATCTTTGACAGTACATTCCTGATGAACGGAACAACGGCCGATACGAATCATGGTGGTGGGCTGCACATAGCGGGCAGCAACAGCAACGTTCTCGTCGATCGCTCCCTCTTTGAAGGCAACGCCATCTTTGACGACGGCTTTGCGGTCATGGCGCGAGACGGCAGCCAGGTCGAGCTGCGCAACAGTCTGTTCCTGGACAACATCGGCGCGAACGGACCGACGCCCAACGGCACGATCTACTCGTTGGGGCCCGGGACGCACATCAATGTGTTCCACTGCACGCTCGTCGGGAACTCCTCCACGGACATCGCTGCTGGCCTGCGCACCTTCGGAGGCGGAACGATAGAATTCCGAAACGGGATCATCTGGGATAACAACGGACCCGCCGTCGCGCCCGGTGGCGATTCTCCCATCACCTTGAGCTACAGCCTGATCCAGGATCTTGCAGTCAGCAACTGCTGTGCGACCATAGGTGCCACCGGCTGCGATAATGCAGCCTGCGAATCCCTGATCTGCAGCCAGGATCCGTTCTGCTGCCAGACGCAATGGGACAGCCTCTGCGCTGATGCGGCCAACGAACAGTGCGATGTCTGTACCGGTGGCAGCGACGTCAGCGACAGCGACGGCAACATCTCGATCGATCCGATGCTGGATGCGGACCTTCGACCTCTGCCCGGATCCCCGGTGATCGACGCCGCAGACACCACCGTGCTCCTCGGCGAAGATCCGCGTGACTTCGACATGAACCCCCGCGCGGTGAACGACCCCGATACCGTAATCACCGGCATTCCCGTCTACGGCCTGACCGCCGACATGGGCGCGTTTGAGTTCCAGCCCGAAGGGGGCACCGGCGAGCCGTGCCCGGATCCGAAGTGCCCGGAAACGACCTGCCCCGGCGACATCAACGGCGATGGCGAGGTCAACGTCTTCGACCTGCTGGAGTTGCTTGGCAACTGGGGCACGTGCCCGTCAAGCTGAATGCAGGCCGGGAGAAATCGTGATTAGACCCCTACGTGAGTCCAGGGATGAAAATCCCTGGGCTCTTTTCATCTCTTGATTCGTCAGGAAGCGGCGTGGTCAACGCCTTTGACCTCCGGCAACGGCTCAGCAATCTCTCACATCGTCTCCGGGTGGTTCGTCGGTGACGATTCACTTACGCCTGGCAACGTCGCAGGATGCCAGGCCGGGGCAGAGTACCCGGGCGGGTCCTTCGGCCACGACGAGCGCGAAGCAGCGTGTATCGCGAGAACATCGGGACGGCCCCGACACTCCGGCCCTGGCGCCGGATCGGGCAGATGAATGATCTCCACCGGCCCGGTCAGGCCTCGAAAGACCATCTCGAGCATCCGGGCATCATGTGCCCGGATCAGTTCCCGCTCCGCGTTCGCCCGCCGTTCGGCCGGCAGCAGTCCGTTGTTCACTTCATCCCACAACGACACCTGCTCCCCTGGCGGCAACGCGCCTGGACCTCCATTGGGATCGTCCTGCGGCAACCGGGGACCGTCTGCTGCCATCACCACGCATGCAAACAGCAGGACCACGGGAACGATCACGGTCTCTGCACGGCGCTTCATGGTGGATCCCTCTGTCATGACTCAGCAGACCCCGGTTGGGTTCCGACCGATGCGTGTCTCTGACTCCGCCGCTTTCCGGTGCCGCCATCCCCCCACTGGCCTGCGATTGCCGGCAAAGCCGCCCCGCGGCGCGATGCGGCCATCGAAGTCTAACTCCTTTCCGGCTCCTTGGCCTTCGAGGATCAACTCGGCGGGTTCCGCCGGGATCGATCGGGGCCAACTTCCCGGACGCGGGGCGGGCGGAGCACGTACCATGAGGAGCATCGCCCGGAACCTGATGCGGTGACCCCCATGCCCGCCGAAAGACCCGCCCCCCCAAGCCCGCCCCAGAGAGTGACGGCCGATGCGCCTGGTTCGGCGCCGGCCTCCGGCACCGCCACCGGGTCGGAAGCGGTCTTCGTGGCGCGGGGTGTGACGAAGGTCTACCGGATGGGTGAGGTCCAGGTGCATGCGCTGCGCGGCATCGATCTGGATCTCTACGCCGGTGAGCTCGTCGTCATGCTCGGCGCATCCGGCAGCGGCAAGTCGACCTTGCTCAACATCCTCGGCGGGATCGATGTGCCGACCGAGGGCACGGTGCGGTACCGCGACCATGAACTCACCCGAGCCGACGATGCCGCGCTCACCCGATACCGGCGCGATCACGTGGGATTCGTCTTCCAGCTCTACAACATCATCCCGAGCCTGACGGCAAGGGAGAACGTGGCCCTGGTGACGGAGATCGCCCGCAACCCCATGTCGCCGGAGGAGGCGCTCGACCTGGTCGGATTGAGGGAACGGATGGATCACTTTCCCGCGCAGCTTTCCGGCGGCGAGCAGCAGCGCGTCGCGATCGCCCGTGCCGTGGCCAAACAGCCGGAGGTACTCCTCTGTGATGAACCGACCGGCGCGCTCGACGTCAGCACCGGGGTGGTGGTCCTCGATGTCATCCAGCGGATCAACCGCGAGCTTGGAACGACCACCGTGATCATCACCCACAACGTATCGATCGCGGAGATGGCCGAGCGGGTGATCTCCCTCTCCGACGGCCGCATCGCCGAGATCAGGCACAACCGGACCCGGCGCCCCCCGGCGGAGATCAAGTGGTGATCGGCGGAGTCAAAGCAACAGAAGCGGATGCGGGCATGAAAGGGTGCCGAAACGTGACGAAGTCTTCCGAGCCGACTTCCCCGTTCTCTGATGACGTGACCTCGGCAGTTCGGAGCGCCGCGTGCTGACCGCAATCAACCGCAAACTGGTGCGTGACCTCTGGCAGGTGAAAGGCCAGGCGCTGGCGATCGCGCTGGTCCTTTCGTGCGGGGTGGCGATGCTGGTGATGTCGCTGACGACCCTCCATTCGCTGACCGTCACCATCGATCGGTACTACAACGAGTACCGCTTCGCGCACATCTGGGCCCACCTCGAACGAGCGCCGAAGACGCTCCGTCCGCGGGTGGCGGAGATTCCCGGAGTCTCCCAGGTTGCCATGCGCGTCGTCGCCGATGTGAACCTGGATCTGGAGGAGATGCCCGAGCCGGCGATCGGCCGCCTGATCTCCATCCCCGACCGGCGGCAGCCGATGCTGAACGATCTCCACCTCCGCCAGGGGCGATGGATCGAACCCGGCCGCCGCGGCGAGGTGCTCGTCAGCCACGCGTTTGCCGAAGCCCATGGACTGAGGCCGGGTGATCCGGTCCGGGCGATCATCAACGGCCGGCTGCGCACGCTTCGAATCGTCGGCATCGCGCTCTCGCCGGAGTACATCTACGAAATCCGCGAGGGCGACCTGCTCCCGGACAACAAGCGCTTCGGCGTCTTCTGGATGGGCGAGACGGAGCTCGCCGCGGCATTCGATCTCGAAGGATCGTTCAACAGCCTGGCCCTCTCCACGTTGCCCGGCGCGAACCGCGAAGAGATCATCGCCCGGCTTGACCGGCTGACCGAGCGCTACGGCGGGCTCGGCGCTTACGAACGCAGCGAACAGACCTCGCACCGACTGATCTCCGGGGAACTGGAGCAGTTGCGGGCGATGGCGTTGATCACGCCCGTCATCTTCTTTGCCGTCGCGCTCTTCCTGCTCAACATGGCGCTGTCGCGCATCGTCGGCACGCAGCGGGAGCAGATCGCCGCCCTCAAGGCGTTCGGCTATTCCCGGTGGGAGATCGGCCTGCACTACCTTCAGTTCGTCCTGATCATCGCCACCGCCGGCTCGATCATCGGCGTGGCGCTGGGAGCATGGTTCGGGCGGGCCCTGACGCTGTTCTATGCGCACTTCTTCCGCTTCCCCTGGCATGAGTACCACCTCGACTGGCGGGTGGTCGTGCCGACGATGGCCGCCGGACTGGCCGTGGCCTCCATCGGCGCGATGGCAGCGGTGCGCCGCGCGGTGAACCTTCCGCCGGCGGAAGCGATGCGCCCGGAGCCGCCACCGGAGTTTCGGCCGACGATCATCGAACGGATCGGCGTCCAGTCGTTTCTCAGCCAGGCCGCCCGGATGGTGCTGCGCACCCTCGAGCGCCGCCCCCTCCGCGCGGCGATGACCACGCTCGGCATCGCCTTCGCCGCATCGGTCATGATCCTCGGCAGCTTCAGTTCAGATATCGTCGACTACCTGATCGACCATGAGTTTCACCGTTCCCAGCGACAGGATGTCACGGTCAGATTCTTCGATTCGACCTCGGGCCGCGCGGAGCGCGAGCTGGCGAACATGCCGGGCGTCCTGCATGCCGAGGGATTCCGCGCGATTCCCGCGCGGCTGCGCTTCGGGCAGCGTTCGGAGCGCGTGGGCATCATGGGCCTGCCCTCCGGCGGCGCCCTCATGCATCTGATGGACGAAAAGGAGCGCCGGATCATCCTGCCGAGTGCGGGGCTGGTGGTCTCGGACAAGCTCGCGGACCTGTTGCGGGTCGGTGTCGGTGACCTGGTGACGGTCGAGGTGCTGGAGCGGGAGCGGCCGGTGCGCCGGGTGCCGGTCGCGGCGATCGTGCGGCAGTACACCGGGCAGGGCGCGTGGATGGACCGCCGAGCCGCCCAGCACATGATGCGCGA
The DNA here is from genome assembly GCA_007125255.1 of Phycisphaerales bacterium. GTDB lineage: Bacteria > Planctomycetota > Phycisphaerae > Phycisphaerales > SM1A02 > SKZB01. The sequence goes on along the minus strand of SLDM01000446.1, from coordinate 137 downwards.
GCAGGACCGCATCAGCGGCGCGCATCTCGCGGTCGACTCGGACCAGGTGGCTGCGCTCTATGCCGCTCTCAAGGAGACGCCCGGCGTCGGCGGGGTCACGATCAAGAGGGCCGCGGTCGACAGCTTCATGGAAACGT
>SLDM01000118.1 GCA_007125255.1 Phycisphaerales bacterium | reverse complement strand
GCGCGGCTCGGAGACGAACGGAATGCCGCGCGTTCGAATCACGGCTCGCTCGGTCGTGTCAATGAGATGCACGTACCGCGACACGCGCAGGAACGTCGCCCATTGCCGGGCAATCAGATCGCGCTTCACTTCATCATGATCACCGAGCTCCGGCTCCGAATCCGGGCCAATGAGAAGGGACTCGAACCGCTCCATTCCGCTCGGCATCGCGTTGAGCAGGACCATCGATCCATCACCGGTGAGCCGCTCTGCGGTGCAGCCGGCAATGGCCACCATGAATCCCGCCAGGAAGAATCCGACAGCCATGCATCGCGTCATTAGTTTGCCTCCCACAGAAAGGGTGTTGTGCGACAACGACACCATCATACCTTTCAAGCCGGGTGCCGAGATCGGGAGCTACGGGAGCAGTGCCGGGCCACGTGGCGAGACCGGACGGATCCGGCTCTGAGCAGATTTGGCGCGCCGGGAAGGCCGCCGCAGACCTGGCGACCGGCCCTGAAGCCTGTCCTTGAATCCCGTCCCTGAAGCCCGTCCCTCAATCCGGGGGATCGGTGAATCGGTGTGTCGCGCAACACACTCTGGCAACTGATCGCGACAGGCAGTGGCTTCTCTGCCTCCTGCAGACGTACAGATACGCTTCCGCGCATTCGCGGCGCCCAGTGGGTCCCCGCTTTCGCGGGATTGCCGACGCCAGGACTCTCGTCGACAGCACCCGCCCCTTCGTCACTTCGTTTCTCCGTCACTTCACCCCCCCGTGCCTTTCTTGATGCCTCGATGCCTCCCTTCTCCGCCCCCTTCGACCCCGCATCACTCATCCGGGAGAGCCATCGCCGGTGATCCGCAGGTCGGGCAGGTGGTTTCGCTCCGGTTGAGGATGGCGCTGCATCGGCGACAGGTCTCGAAACCGATCCCGCGCATGGCTCTGCGGTCTTCTTCAGACCAGGTCGCCCTGGAGGGTTCCCAGCCCGGCGTCGGGCGCGGTGTCCATGCCCAACCGCATTCGGAACACGTGCGGGTGGAGGTCGAGCCGTCCTCGGGAGACGTGCCCGAAAGGTTGTACCCGCACGCAGCGCAGATCGGCAGGCCCATCTCGCTCATGGCGCGCCGGTACCAGGGCTTCCAGACCTGGCGCAGCAGTGCGGTACCCGCCACCCAGAGAAGGAGTTGGGCGGGACGATCCCCAGACTGACCCATGACGCTGGAATGCAGAGAATGTTTGCCAGAAGCATGATGGCATAGAGGCCGATGAGCAGGTCAAAGATCCCCGGCCACCGCTCCACCGGCCGCGCCAAGCGTCGCCATCTCGCCTGTTGCCTTACGGATTGTCGCATTGCTGGCCGCGCCGCTTCGGGTACCACGGGACGCTCCCGGGGTGACCGTCCCGCCAATCGACGGGCGATACGCCTGATCTCGCCCCGCTGCTCTTTCGTCACGACGAACGGCGATTCGACGAAATCAAGCCGGAGCCAGCGTGGAAACATCGATGGACTCCCTGATCTGCGATCGGCCGCCACTCTCCATCGTCATTCGTCCGACCTCTCGTCAAAGCCGTCTTCTCATCGCATGCTCGCTCGATCCCATAGTAAAGTCTAACACGACAAGCAGAGTCGGTGGAGCGAAGTGAAGCGCAATCCATGGATGACAAGGTTGCACCGATGCGTGACACATGCTCCTCGCCTTCGCCCTTTCGCCGACCGCCCCCGAAGAGGCCGAGTCGATCCTGAGTGGTGCAAAGCCGCCGCCCGCCCGGAATCGATCACCGGGGAGCGCGGGCCACCGCGGCCACAGGTCAGGTGCACGGCGAGCCGTCGGGGTTGGTCGGCGCGAGCCATTGCAGGAAGCCGATTGAACCGGCAAACAGGAGGATGATTACGCCTGTTCCATGGTGGCGGACAGTTGCGCGACCGTCATCCACATGATATTGCACGTCAATCGCGCAACGGCGCGGCCATACGTCATCTCCTCACTGTCGTGAGGACATGGCCCCAGACCACGGCACCCGGGCGGTTGTCTTTCCATCTCGCACGGCCGACTCGCTGCGCTCGCTGGCCGTGGCACCCTGCTCTATTATCCCCTCTACCCCTCTGACATCCCGTCACTTCGTCGCTTACTTCCGTGCCTTCGTGCCTCCGTGCCTTTCTTGATGCCTCGAGACCGGCCAGGGACGCATGAATGCGATACCGGTCGGCACCAGCGCCCCTGCAGGCACACGGGGAATCAGAACGAGCAATCAGCTCAACCGATCGCGGCCCGGATGCTCTTTGAACGGCCCTGGCAGATGCCGCGCCGGGATCGGTCGATGAAGTCGATGTACTCGTCGATCGTCGGTGTGGGCTCGTGATCGCGCAGGGCCGACCGTGCGGACTTCATCGACAGGCCGCGGCGATACAGGGTGCGGAAGACCCAGCGGATCTCCTCGATGACCGCGGGCGGGGTGTGCGAGCGGCGGAGGCCGATCAGGTTCAGGCTGCCGGCGACGTTGCTGCCGGTGAGCATGAAGAATGGCGGCAGGTCCTGCAGCAGGACCTGGTTTCCGCCCAGCATGCACCCCCGACCGACGCGACAGTTCTGATGCACGCCGGCCGCGCCGCCGATGTTCACTCGATCCGCGACCTCGACAAATCCTCCGAGCATGGCGGCCTGCCCGATGATGTTGTTGTCACCGACGCGCGCGTCGTGGCCGATGTGCGCAATGCCCATCAGAAAATTGTCGCTCCCGATGGTGGTCGGAGTTTCATCGGAGGTGGCGCGGTGAACGGTGACCCCTTCGCGGAACGTGTTGTCGTTGCCGATCACGACACCCGCGCCGGGGCGGGCGGGGTCCCACTTGAGATCCTGGGCCGGGAAGCCGAGACAGGCGTTGGGATAGATCGTGTTGCGAAGTCCGACCGTGAGCGGGCCGGTGAGGTGCACCGTCGAGAGCAGCCTGGTTCCGCTGCCAATGGAAATCGGGCCGGTTGTCCCATCGAGCACGCAGTAGGGACCGATGGCAACAGTGTCGGCAAGCGAGACATCGCCATCGATCACGGCCGTCGGATGAACGGTCGGCATCTTCTTACTCCACTTCTCGAATCAGGGCCGTTCGGCTGCCGCCGGTGCGGGCCGGGTCCGTCGGGGGGCTTTCTCGGGGGGCACTCCGCCACGATCAGGAAAACGCGTTAGCGGATCAGGCGGTAAATCAGGCATACGTCGATTGCAGGACATCAGGGGACTACGCAGTCACAATATGGAAAAAACGATCCGGCAAAAACGAAACAAGCCGACCGCTCTCAAATATCCCGCGGATATTCAAGAAAGAATCGGCTTACTCTTTGACAAGCCTTCCCGAAGCAGGAGAGGCCCTTCAAATCGTCTTCCGGCAAGTCAGACCTGATTGATTGTCAAGGAAAGCAGTTCGCCTCCCTCATGTTCCATCATATCTTCATTGTTCGGTCATGCAGGGGAATTGCGGAAAATCGAGTTGGAATCAGAAGCGGTGGGTCGGATGACGCGCGAACGCCGCACAACCGGTGTTTTTCAGGCCATTCTGAGTGGGTCATCGAATGGCACGGCCTATTGACCGGAACCTTCGGCCGGGGAAGTGGACCGGAGTTCGGAGGGATGGTTGACCCTTCGCAGTGGTTCGTGCGGCCTGGCGGCCCGGTAGTCTGCGGTGGCGTCATGCCCGATGCCGAGTTCAGCGAGGTAACGCAACTCCAGTTCAAGGATATCGAACGATCGAACGTCGAACGCGCTGAACTCTGGATCGGTCCACAGCCGCAGGGTATGGCCGTAGAGCCGGATGATCGCGGGAAAGGTGATGCGAACCATACTGGCGAGGTTGACGCCGGCGAGTGATGCCGCCTCGGTGACCAACTCCCCGCAGTTGTGGGTGATGAGACTGAAGCGCGCGTAATCGCGGTTCATGAGGTACGCATGGATACGGTCGTAGGCGTCCCTGGTCAGTGGCAGTCTCCAGACGAAGGTCGGTGCGTAGCCGGGGTTGCCGGCTTCGAACTGGCCGTCATCGAGTGTTCTCCAGATGTACTCGATCGGATTCGGATCGCCATCACGCAAGCGTTGCACGACGCCTTCGTGGTAGCGCGGCTTCTTCTCTCCGTAGTTGCCGGCGTGGCCGCCTTCGATGCGATCGTTCGGACCTTCGAGAATGAGCCAGGCGTGCCCGTGTGGATGTTTGACGATCGACCGGAAGAAGGAACGCGAATCGCGATAGTCCCAGTCGTTGGCAAGGGTGAGGATGGAGAGGGAGTAGTCTTCGTCGCCGATGGGCGTGCGGCTGCCCTCAGCCAGCACAACATGCTCATTGAAGCGACTGTTGATCGCCAGAGGCGCGGCGCTCCAGCCATCAGCCTGCGGCGCCGCGAAAAGCGTGGGCGACGGGCGGGCGCAGCCGGTGATCGCGCCGGTAGCGGTGACGAGTAGCGCCGCGATGAGTGGACACATCCGGTGCGTTCCCGGGGATTCCGCACGATTGATATGCGATTGGCTTTTCATGGTGAGCGCTCCCGTCGTCCTGGTGATTCTTACAATGCTTTGTCGTAGATCCGGTAGGTTCTGGTGACTCTCGTGCCGGCACGTTCGAGGCTGCCCCGCGATTGCTTATTGCTCTCCAGCACCCATGAGAATTCGTAGGTCTTAATACCGCTATCATGCGGCCCCCATCTCCTGGCGGCTTCGACCAGGTTGTCCAGCAGCACGATGCCCAGCCCGGCACTCTGATATCCGGGAACCATGGTGACGGCCATGGCGCGGACGGCGGTGATGCGCCTGCGGCCGCGCAGCAATCGCAGCAGGCCGAAGGGGAAGAGTCGGCCGTTGAAGCGCGGGTGGCAGAGAAGCTGGTTGTAATCGAGCAGCGCCAGCAAGGCGCCGATGGGCTTGCCGTCCAGCTCGGCGAAGACCGCGAACTGCGGCACGATGACATGGCGCAGCTCTTTGGCGATCTGCTTCGTTTCGCGCGGCTGGAGCGGCGTGAAGCCCCACGTACCTTCCAGCGAACGGTTGTAGAGATCGAGGTACGTTTCAATCTGCTGCTGATATCGCCTTCGCGAGAGATCGAAGGGCCGCAGGATGAGGTTGCTGCGCTCAAGAGCCGCCTGCACGGCGGGCTTGTATCGTTCGGTCGCTTTGGCGAGTAGATCGGCATCCATTTCATAGGCGTACATGTCCTGTGACCTGGTGAAGCCGCAGGACTCGAGCATGGCCGCGTAGTACGGCGGGTTGTACGTCATGAGAATGCGCGGCGGCCGGTCGAAGCCGTCAACGAGCAGCCCACAGGTATAGTTCAATGATGGATTGACCGGGCCGCGCACCGATCTCATGCCGCGCTCGCACAGCCACGACCCGCCTGCCCTGAACAGCGCGCGGGCAACGTCGGGATCGTTGACGCACTCGAAGAAGCCGAAGAAGCCGAGGTGGTCGCGGTACTTGCGTTTGTGGATGTGGTTGACGAGCACCGCGAGGCGGCCGAGGGGTATCCCGTCGCGCTCCGCCAGCAGGGTGATGATCTCGGCGTTGTCGAAAAATGGATGATGTCCCCATCCGAGCAGTTCGCGCTCCTGAGCGAGAATCGGCGGCACCCAGTTGGGATCGCGATGACCACCGG
>SLDM01000223.1 GCA_007125255.1 Phycisphaerales bacterium | reverse complement strand
TACCGGCGATTGCGCCGCGGATCTGACCGGGGACGGGCAGGCCAACGTCTTCGATCTCCTGGTCCTTCTGAACAATTGGGGATGAGAAAGTGACGGAGGGACGGAGCGACGAAGGCGCCGAGGCGGGGAGTTCCTTCGGCGTGGTTCATCTGACATGTTCAATTCCGACGTCTCGAATCTGGATCTCAAATCTCAGAGCTGAAATCTGAGATCTGAGATCTGAAACTACAAGATCTGATTTGGAGCTTCGGGAATTTGTGTGGGTCGAAGTGACGGAGGGACGGAGCGAAGTCACGAAGGCACGGATGGGAGGGATCAGGGCGTCAGGGCATCGAGGCATCGAGGGGTACCGACGGGGCGCCGTACTTCGGTCCGGCGATCGTTCTTCCATCTGGCACGGCCGACTCGCTCCGCTCGCTGGCCGTGGCACCCTGCTCCTCACTTCGTCACTTCGTCACTCCGTCACTTCGTCACTTTCCCTCCGTACCTCCGTGCCTCCGTGCCTCCGTGCCTTCGGGCCTTCGGGCCTTCGGGCCTTTCTTTCATCAGCTCGCTACGGAATGGATGCCGCCATCTTCGGATCGGCCACCATCTCGAAGGTCACGGTCGCTTCCGCCTCCGCGCGGGACTTCTCATCGCGGGCCCGCACCTTCAGGTGGTACTTCCCGACCGAGAGCGCCCGGGGCAGGGTGATGAGCTGCACCATGAAGAAGTCGTGCCGCCGGTTGCGCGCCACATCGACCGCCGTCTGCCAATCCTCGCGCCAGACCGGAATACCATCCCGATCACTGTAGATGACGATCTGCTGGGAGATCTCCGTGACCCACTGTCCCTGCTGGTTCATCTCACTCTTGAAGTTCTTCAGCTCAAGGTAGAGCACGACCTGCTGCTCCGTGTGCGCGAGAAACGCGTAGCGATTGAATGGGTCATAGTCGCCGAACCCCCCCACCCGGGTGCAGAGGGCGATGTTCTCGATCGTCAGATCCGGCTCCGTCCGAAGCATCCGCCGAAGGTTGTCCAGCGATTCATCAAGGACTTCATCCGCCGGACGGGAACCGTCGAGCTGGTGGCCCAGGCCGACGAAGAACGCCTGGAATGCGGCCAGCAGTTCACGCTCACGCGGGGTCAACCCCGGTATCGCGTCCGGCTGCAGCGCCCGGTCCGGGCTGACCAGCGAGGTTGCAGCGATCAACATGAGTTCGCGCAGCGGCATATCCGCGTACGCCGCATCGCGGTAGAGCTCCTTGGAAAGATCAACCACCAGCTCACGGACGCGATGCTGATCGAGCGCGGAACCCGCCGACGCTTCGACGTCTTCATCCTCCTCGATCGGCGGGTCGGCTCCCTCCCGTTCCGGCTTGTCCTTTTCGCGGGCAATCAGTGTCGGCGCCGCTTCGAGGGAATCCCGATCGGCTTGCCCCGGCCGCTCCGAGGGCCGGTGGCGCGGCTCGACATTGGGGTCGCTCCAGTGGATTTCCGGCCCGGAGGCGCGGGCCATGGTCTCAGCCGGCGAGGAAGAAGCGTGCCGATCATCGTCGGCTTCGGAGCTCGACGTCTCGCTCGAACGCGCCTTTCGCCGGTTCAGAAACGCCTCGACGTCCCGCTGGGCCAGGTCCGCCAGGTCGGAGCTGCGCTCCGGCGAAGCGGTGCGATCGTCGTTCGCTTCGGCTGACTGCGAAGACGAAGAGTCGCTGCGATCGGTCACCGACTTGGGTGTCGATGCGCACCCCGCCGCCAGCGCGAGGAGAACCGCGGCCAGAAGCTGGGCCACTGGCTGGGCCACAAGCTGGGCCACTGGCAAAGCGGGTCGCGGAGCCGCAGCGAAGATCCATGGTTGTTCCGGATGAACCGGGGATATTCGGGGGCGTCCCGGGCGATATGCGGCAATCATGCTGGCCTCCTGCCAAGAACTCGCGGCATCCTGCCGCCGACTCACTCCCGCCAACCGCTGACTCTGACTTCAGACCCTGCTGCCCGTCCCGGAGTGCTGTCCCGGCTTTCGGGGACGGCTCCCGCTCCCGGCACCGGTCTCAGCCCCCCGATCGGTCCGGACCTCAGACCCCATCAATCATGGCGTCCGCCAGCCGACCGTTTCATTCTATCGGCAATCTGCAGGGTCAGAACTTCAAGACTGCGTCGTGGATCTCCACGGCCGCTCTTGTTCTGCTGGTCCATCCGGATCGCCCGGTCGAACAGGTCGGCCAGCTCCGCCGGTTCAAGTCGCCGTGCCGCCGCATGAATCGGCGCGGCGCTGTCCCCCCAGAGTTTGAGCCGCTTGTTGATCGCCCCGACCGGAACGCCCTGCCGGCCGAGCCGGCTGGTCGCGTGCAGCTTTCGCAGCAGGTCGGTCATCGACCAGGTCATCAGCTCCATCGGCTGCTGGCCGACCTCCATGAGTTCATGGAGCATCGCGGCGACCGCCTCCCCCTGTCCGCTCATCACCACCGATTGCAGCGCCCAGACCTTCTCCTCGCGGCTGATACCGACCAGCTCGGCGATCGTCGCGGGCGTCACCGTGCCCCCTTCCCCCACCGCCGCGGCGACCTTGTCCACCTCCGTGCTCAGACGTCCGAGATCCGGGCCGACCAGTCGCACGAGCGCGTCGGCGGCTTCGGGCGAAACGGCGACGCCGAAGTCCCGGTCGGCCCGGCGTCGGCACCAGACGGCCGCCTCCACCGGCGTCGGGACTTCAATCTGGTAGATCATCCCGACCCGGGCGATCGCCTTGTCAAGATTGCCCTTGCGCCAGGTCTCCGAGCGCAGAATGAGCGTGGCGTTGTCCACCGGGTTGGCGGCGTACCGCTCCATCGCGTCGCGCCGCTGGTCCTGCCCGGCCAGAAAATCCGCGGCATGGTCCAGCACCACCACCTTGTGCCGCTGGATCAGGCCGTAACTTCGCAGCTCATCGAGGACGGTGGCGAGATCGACCTCCTGTCCGTCGAAGTCGAAGCGCTCGACCTCCCCGCCCTCCGCCTCCTGCAGCGCTTCGATGATCTTCTTCGTCCAGCCGGAGAGCTGGTACGGATCCTTGCCGTACAGCAGGACGACGCGTGAGGCAGGGTCATATTTGAAACCGGCCGAGGACTTCTTCTTCGCCATGGCGCCGTCATGGTACCGCCAACCCTCGGGCCGTGAGGATTCGTGGCCGGCCTCCCGCACGGTCTCCGCGGCCGGGCCGGTCGCCACTTCCACCCGCGCGATCCTCAGGCGGGGCGGCCGATCCCCTATCATTCCCGCGTGCTGATTCTCCACGTTCTGCAGGGCCCCGATCGCGGCCGCAAGTTCGAGTTGCCCGAGACCGAGCCGCAGCTCATCGGCCGATCCACCGAAGCCCTGCCCATCTCGGATACCACCGTCAGCCGGCGTCATGCGGAGCTCACGCCCGACCACGGCAAGTGGTTTCTGCGCGATCTCGATTCCGCCAACGGAACGTTCATCAACGGCAACCGCATCACCGAGCGCACACAGCTCAAGCCCGGCGATCAGATCCGCTGCGGGTCAACGCTCTTCACCTTTGCCCGCAAGCCGAGGGATCCGAAGTCCTCCATGGTCGAGCTGGTCGACGCCGAAGAATTCGACCTTACGGTGGAGGGACTGGTCGAGAACGCACCTTCCTCGGACGCCGGTGAGGGACACGATCTCAACGAAGACTCGATGGTGCTCGCCTCACCCGATCCGGCCAAGGCGGCCCGGGACCATCTGCGCGTGATCTACGAGCTGACCGCGCTCACCGGTTCAATCATCGATCGCGAACCGCTCCTCGAGCGGGTGATGGATCTGATCTTCAGTGAATTCAATCCCGATCGGGGGTTCATCCTGCTGCAGGACTCGGCGGAGAGCCGCCCCGAGCCGATGGTCGTGCGGTACAAGGTGAGACCGAAGAACCTCGACGAAGGCCGCATTCCCGTCAGCCGCACCATCGTGCAGCACGTCCTACGGCGGAATCAGGGGATTCTCTCGACCAACGCGATGAACGACAGCCGCTTCCGCAGCGGGGATTCGGTCAAGGACTACGGCATCCGGTCGGCGATCTGCGTCCCGATCCGCACCGGGAATCGAACCTTCGGCGTGATTCACATCGACTCCTCCCTCGCCAATTTCACCTTCACCGATTCTCAGCTCGAACTGCTCAACGCGATCGGCCAGCACACCGGGCTCGCCCTTCGCAGCGCCGAACAGGTCAGCAGCCAGATGCAGACCGAACGTCTCGCCGCGATGGGGCAGACGGTGGCCTCACTCAGCCACTCGATCAAGAACATTCTGCAGGGCCTGCGCGGCGGGGCGGACGCGGTGGAGCTCGCGCTCAAGCGGGGCGATCTCCAGCTCGCCAACGATGGCTGGCCGATCCTGGCCCGGAACCTCGATCGCATCTACGCCATGACGCTGAACATGCTCGCCTACTCCAAGCAGCGCAATCTCGAGATCGACCTGACGTCGCTGCACGCGCTGATCGAGGAGATCGTCGAACTGCTGCAGGTCGCGACGAAGAAGAAAGGCGCGGGCGTGATCCTCGATCTGGCCGAGGACATGCCGCCGCTGCCCCTGGATGTCGGCGCGATGCATCAGGCGCTGATGAACGTGCTCACCAACGCCATCGACGCCGTACCGGAGCGGAAGGGCATGATCTCCATTCGAACGGAGTTCGACGCCCGCGAGAACTGCGCGAGAATCACCATCTCCGACAATGGTCCCGGCGTGCCGCGCGAGTGGCGCGAGCGCATCTTCGATGCCTTCAGCACCAGCAAGGGCCAGCGCGGAACGGGGCTCGGCCTGGCCGTCACGCGCAAGATCATGCAGGAACATGGCGGGACGATCCGCCTGCTCGACGATCACGACGGCGCATCGTTCCGGATCGAACTGCCGAGCGATCGGGGCCAGATCGATCCGGGCGATACGCGGCTGCCGAAGCCCGCGGAACACGATGAGCTCGCCCTGCTCTTTGACGATGAAGATCAACCGGAGGAAGGTTGAGCCGCCTCAATCAGCGGCGTCCCGCGCGCGATTCGACTCCCACCCCTCGATGAGCCGCATGATGACCTCGCGCTCCGGTGCGGTGAGCTGTTTGAGCGGATCGAGCTCGAAGTTCCGGTCCGCTTCGAGCGCGCGCCGGTACGCCCTGACGGCGGAATCACGCCGGCCGGCATCCCAGAGCACATCCCCCAGTTGCCGCCAGACCACGATGGCGTGCGGATCGAGTTCCGTCAGCCGGGTCGCATCGTCGATCGCGCGCTGCCAGTGGTCGGGATCGCCGGTCAGATCGGCGATCCGGCGCCGGACGACCAACCGCGATCCCAGCAGCGCGCTGCGGCCGGTCTCGTTCCAGCCGCGATCCGCCCACGCCTCGGCCCGCTGGAGATCGCGCAGCCGCCGGTTGGGCTCGCCCGTCCGCATCGCCGCCCGCTCCATCTGAGAGATGGCGTCGAGCAGCGGCAGCCGATGACGCGGCTCCCGTTCGTACGCCGCATGGAGCCGCTCGGCCGCCTCCCGGCGATCCTCGTCGGTCGGCGCGTCCCCGTCGACCGCCAGCAGCTTCGCCGCCTCGATCACCAGGCGCTGCTGTTCATGGAGCGGGCGAATCCAGAGAACCAGCAGCAGCCCCGCCAGGGCGATG
>SLDM01000369.1 GCA_007125255.1 Phycisphaerales bacterium | reverse complement strand
AATCTTCTCCCCAGGCATGGATTGAGCCGTCCTCGTGAAGGGCGAGCCCATGGTATCCCGCGGCCACCGCCGTGAAGCCCGTCCCGGACGGCGCACCGGACACCTGCCCGAATTCATCTGACCCCCAGGAGACGATGGATCCGTCGGAACGGAGCGCGAGATTGTTGAATTCAGCACTCGATATGGCGATGAAGTCGTCGCCCGCTGGTGTGCCGGAAACCTGACCGTAATCCCAGGGATGCGATGGTTCATCGATGCCCCACGCAACAATCGTTCCCGGACAGGTTGACTGGGCCATTGCGAAACTGGAAAACGCAAGGCAGACGGACGCCATGAATACGCGGTCATACATCGTGCATGTCTTTCGGTGAGCAAGTTGACGGAAAGGACACTCACCCGTCAATCATGAATGGGTGAGCCATGACGCAACCCTGCGATCAACCCCAGTTGGCGAGCAGCAGGAGGAGGTCGAACACATCAACCGTGCCATCACCGTTGATGTCAGCCGGACAACTCTCGCCTGCGGGACACGGTCCCCACCCATCGAGGAGGATCAGCAGGTCCATGACGTTGACGACACCATCGCCATTGAGATCGGCGGGGTTTCCATCATCGGGGGCACATCCGCGCCAGACCGCGATGTTATGAGCGTTCAGCCCGCCTGCGAAACTGAAGCAGCCGCCGACATAGAGGCCGGGTGCGTCGTCAATGTCCAGACCGATCGGAAGCAGCTTCCACGCCTGGTTGCTGGTGCCCTCAAGCCCGTTGCCGAGTCTCGACCAGACGGAACCGTTCCAACGGGCGACGTTGTTTGCCGCCGCATCGCCGGCGACGGAAAAGTTGCCGCCGGCATAGATGCGCTTGCCGCTACCGGTTCCATCGTCAAAGGCGACGATGGAGCGAACCAGACCGTTGGTGCCGTCCCCCACCGCCGACCATGACTCGCCATCCCATCGGGCAATGTTGTTCGCGCTGACGCCATCGCCGACGCTGTTGAAGATTCCGCCGATATAGAGCGAGGGACCGTTGCCATCTTCCACATCAATCGCGCTGACGCCCAGGATCGTGCCGGGAGCACCCGAGCCGACTGACGACCAGGTGCTGCCGTCCCAACGGGCGACGCCGGGTGATGAGACGCCACCGGCCGTCGTGAACACGCCGACCACGTAGAGTGCTTCGCCGTTGCCGTCGTCATACACGGTCGAATTCGTGGCGGCGCCGTCCACGCCGGTACCAAGGGCGGACCAGTCGGCGCCATCCCATCGCGCCACATTGTTGACGGTGACGCCGCCAGCGGTTGAGAAAATGCCCGTGACATACAGCGCCGGTCCGGATCCATCGTCAAAGACCGAGAGGCCGAGACCTTGACCATCAAGACCATCACCGAGAGTGGACCAGTTCAGGCCGTCCCAGCGGGCGATTCGATTCGCCGGCCGTCCGCCCGCGGTGGTGAATGAGCCGGTGATATAAAGTGCGGGACCGGTTCCGTCGTCGAAAACCAGCAACGCATTGGCATCTGGTCCGACGCCGTCGCCGAGCGGTTGCCAGTTCTCGCCGTCCCACTTCGCCACCCGGTCAAGGGCCGAGAAGATGCCCGCGGCATAGATGGCCGGCCCGCTGCCATCGTCAAAGACCTCCATCCCGTAGACGCACGATCCCGGTCCGGGCATGCCGAGGGCGTTCTCCCATGTCGCCGTGCAATCGGCCACTGCCGGAGAAGTGACGGAAAGCAGCATGCCGGTGGCGAGTGTGGCCGCGACCAGAGGAGTCGTACTGTGCGATACATTCATGATGGTCTCTCCCACGCTTTCAGGTGTTGTGCCGCTGCATGGCGAACCGTGCAGCGAGCCATTGTTGAGCAGGCGACGTTACCGGAACCCGGCATCCTTTGCAAACTTTTCTTGAAAAATTTCACCACAGCCGTTACGGTGGGCTGGCCTCTTCTCGTGGGGGCGGCAATTTCAGTGTCTTCAGCAAGACATCCGGCCCGCATCGACTGAATCGCTCTGCTCCGGGCACCCGCCGGTCGCCCGGCCATCCCGGCAGAGTGCGTTTCGGATTCGTCCCGGTGCGGCCCGCGTTTTCCAGAAGCCCTTCACACCGGACACATTCGACGCGGACCGGAGAAGAATCAGCGAGAGAAGGAAAGGCCCCCCATGCATCACACACGTTCAACGACTCCAATGAATCACTGGCAGCGCTGCGGTCTCGTCCTGACCATTGTTCTTCCTGCCGCAGCCGCCATTGCCTGGGGGTCCATCAACTCATCACCGGGCAACTCACCGGGCGTTCAACGGCAGTCGATTGTGAATCAGCCGCGACTGACCTCTGATCCAACGGAACGACAATCGCCGGAAACGCAAGGGCAGACCATCGGCGCTGCTCCCCATTGCGGCGACGAAGTGTTCTCCCAGGTGATCATCAATGACGTCATCTCGGCGGGCACGATTCAATGCGGCGACGCCTCCGCTCCCTACACCTCCGCCAACGGCGTGGCCCGTTCGTTTGAGATCCCCGACGGCGAAGCGTTGACGGTCCAGTGCGTCCGGTTCGGCATCGAATCGAATTCCGATATCCCCTGGGATGTCGATGTGAACATCTACACGGGCGATATCGAAGGTCCCTTCGATCAGCTTGAACTCCTTGCCAGTTCGCAGGTGACGGTTCCCGCGAACGTCACCAATGAGTTCTACTCGGCGGCATTTCCTGATGGTGTGGAGGTGCCCGGCGGCTCGTCCATGGTGGTCGAACTCTTTGTCGCCTCTCGAAATCCCGCTGACGGAGGGCCCGGTGGATTCACCTATCTTGCCAGCAATTCCTTCGGAGAAACGGCACCGAGCTACCTTCGAGCCCCGGCATGTGGTCTGAATGATTTTGAAACCTACGAACAGATCGGCTTTCCCGGGGTCCACCTGATCATCGATGTCTACGGCGGAACGCCGCAGACTTGCGTGGGCGACCTGAATCTTGATGGTGCCGTCAACGTTTTCGATCTCCTGGATCTGCTGGGGCAGTGGGGACCGTGCCCGCCAGATCAGGATTGTTCAGCAGACATGAACGGCGATGGCGCGGTGAATGTCATGGACCTCCTCATTCTGCTTGATGCGTGGGGGCCGTGCCCCGAGCCACCGGTTGCGACGGGAGCATGCTGCCTCGAACCTGAGCATTGTCAGGAACTGACCGCGACCGAGTGCGCGGATGCGGACGGGTTTTACGGCGGCGACGGGGTGCCGTGCGATGCGTGGCAGGCGTGCGGTCTCCCCGGTGAATGCGCTGGCAACTGCTTCGGACAGGCCCCGTCCGGGTGCTACTGCGACGACGCCTGCACGGACTTTGGAGACTGCTGCGCAAACATCTGCCACGACTGCCCGCACCACGAGTACTGCAGCGAGTGCTGGGAGCACGAGTGCCCGCCCGGAGCGATCCCCGAAGGTGAGCCGTGCGGCGCGGACACGAACGAAGGGTGCAACCTGGTTCCACATCAGTACACGCCTGTCTCCTGTGGCGACACCATCTGCGGCACGGTCTGGGCGCAGGGTGGCGCGCGTGATACGGACTGGTTCGAACTGGACCTGACGGGATTCGACGAATCGGTGCTCATCACCTGGAGCGTCAAATCGAGTATCCCCCTCAACGCGTTCATCATCCATCATCAATGCCCGCCGATCGTCGTCTCAAGCGACGTTGGCTGTCAGGCATCGACAAGTTACTGCTTCGAACCAGGCATCTACACCGTGTTCGTTGCGCCCGTGGCGCTGAATCACTATGCCTGTGATGGTGCGGGACCGGTCCCATACGTGGCGACCATTGAATGCCAGTCCGGTACCGGCTGCATCCCTCCAGTCGCAACGTGTGCCGGTCACTGCGGCGGTTCCTCTCCCGGCGGCTGCTGGTGTGATGCAACGTGCTACAGTCTCGGAGATTGCTGCGAGGATGTGTGCGACCACTGCGCAGGCCTGCACTTCTGCCACGACTCCGGGGGAAGCTGCGCCGGCGCATGCGGCGGCCAGGGATCCGCGAGCTGTTTCTGCGACGAGGACTGCGCTTTCTTCGACGACTGCTGTGAAGACGTCTGCGTTCAATGCCAGAATCTGAGTCATTGCCCATAGAGTCCGTGGCGCACGAAGCGATTTCGCCTCCCGAACGGGCGGGCCGACTCCCGGCCGTCACTGCACCGCAGCGTGGCCGAACGAGAGGCGGGCCGGCGGCGCTCTTGCGGTGGGGTTCGATCGGGGTGTGCGGTCTTCGAGCCGCGGCGGCTCGCTGCACGGCTTATCTCAGGCGGCGCGCAGCGCTGCCGCTGCGCGCGACGGAACTGCTACGGCGCTGACCCCGAAAAGGCTCGGGGAAGACTCCACCTGCGGCGCTGCGGGCGTGCATCTTCTCCGAGTCTGTTCGGTGCCGAACTGGTTCCGCAGCCCGGCCCGGCGGCAGCCGCAGCGTGCCGAGCGGATGATTGATCGGCATTGATTCTTCAAAAAACCGAACCGGACCCGAGGCGCCTTCGAATAGACGAGCTTCCAGCGGGGTTCGTTCGGCGTGTTCGGGAGACGGTACGGTCTCTGAACTTCCGGCGCCCGCCAGCGCGACGCCGTGTGGCGCGCGGCTCGATAAATCTGCCATAATGCTCGATTCAATCCATGGCAGAGCGGCACGAGTTCCCACTACCTGAAAGCCCGCAACCCGGGTCGCTGGAGAATCGTCAACATGAGTCGAACGGCCACGAAAGTCCAGAGGCGATGGCACAGCCCGACGCACACCGTTCCGCGCGGCGAGTCGCGCCGACCTCGCTGGCAAAGCGACTCTTCTTCCACGAACTCCGGCTTCTTCCGAGCCCGGCGCCGGCCCCAGGAGAAAGTCATCCGATCACTGCGCTCCACGTCCGAATGCATGGTGGCGCCGGAGCATGGCCGGTGATCTCATCTGTCCGCCGTATGCCGATCGGCCGCCCCGACGCGACGGGCGGCGGTCGACGGTTTCTGCTTCCCGCCCTGGTGTACACCGCCGCGGCCGCCTGCGTGGCGCTGCCCGGGTGCCTGGCGCTGCCGCCGGCCGGGCCGGAGCTGACGCGAGATCTCGTCCCCGCACCGGAAGCGTATCGTTCGTTGTACTACACCCGTGATCACGCGGTGACGCACGACTGGCTGCGCGAGTTTGACGACCCGGTGCTGGTGGACCTCGTCGAAGAGGCGATCGAACGGAACTACGACCTCTACCAGGCGGCCGCGGTGCGCCAGCAGGCGATTTCCGCTTTGCGCCTGGCCCGCTCGACGCTGCTGCCTCGAATCGACGGCCTGGGGACGATCGAATGGGATGAAGGCACGACCCGCGCGGAGGAGCTGATCGAGCTTGAGATCGGGCTTTCGTGGGAAGCGGATCTCTGGGGGCGGCTTCGGGCCGGCCGCCTGGCCTCGGAGCAGGATGCCCTGGCCACCGCGTTCGAATTTGAGTATCTGCGTCAATCGCTGGCCGCGCTGGTCGCGGAGGTCTGGTTCACCGCAATTGCCTCCAGGATGCAGATCGACATCGATCTGGAGCGGGTCGAATCGGAACGAGCCACCGCGTCCGTGGCGGCCAGTCGCGCCGAAGCCGGCGCCGGCGAACTGTTGGACAACGACTTT
>SLDM01000395.1 GCA_007125255.1 Phycisphaerales bacterium | reverse complement strand
GGTGGTAGCCTCTGTCATGGTGGTGTACTCCTGGCCCGCGTGGGCCGCTTTGGATTGGTTGAACAACCCAAGGTACACCGCCTTTTTCATGCCGTCATACACAACTTCTGGTTATAGCTCGAACGACACCGCCGGCTGGCGAAACAGACTCTCCCGTTGAAACTGAACGACATACCACCTGCCATCAAACCTGACCGGCGCGTATATGGCCGTCCGGTCACGAACATTCTGCATGATCGGCTGTTCGGCGAGCGGTATGATCAGCGTCTGGAACTGATGGTAGGGACGCTGCTGCCAGATGATGCCGACCGTCAGCACCGCAACGGTCACCGCAGCCATTGAGGCGGACAGTCGCCGATGCGAATCCAGTCGCTCGGCCAACCAGCACATGACACTTCGCCCCGGAACCCGGTCGAGTGAGATGCCGCACTCGGAGCAGTTCTCGCTCGCCGCAAGCTTCACGAGATACCCGCATCGCCAGCAACTCTCACCGTTCTGAGCGACCACCTTCACCCAGAAGATGCGGTACAGGGCGAACATGCTCGCGCCAAGGGCGACCATCACCATCATGCCGATGAGTGCCGGCCGCCACAGTCCGGCGAACTGCCACATGCCGCCTGACGCATCGAAAATCACATGGCGAGTCACAAGATCGATCAGCACTCTTGACATCATCGCGACAACGCCGGCAATGGCGCACGCAACAAACCACCGCAAGATCAACGCCCGGTCGGATGGGCAATGTCGGGTACCCCAGAAGAGAAAGGCCAGGACAGGAATCAGCGCCGGTCCCGGCGCGACGATCAATAGAAGAAACAGAAAGTCGAATGCCTCGGCATCCAGCCATTTTTCATCCCGCCAGATCGTGGCCCGGACAAACAGGCGCAGCGGCCAACCGCTGCTCATCCACACGCTGTACAAGGTGCCGATGAAGGCCCCGCAGATCGCCGCCAACCACCAGAGCCCGACGCGCGGGACGGGATGACGAACTTTGAGCCGGCTGTGGATCATGTTCGCTGCTCAGACTTTGACCGTGGCGGCCCCATCCTTCCATTGCATTGTAAGGAGGACCCCACCCATGTGCGATTGATGCGTGGTACCGCCCGGTTGATCCGGTGAGGTGGACCAGATATGGCGGACACAGGCCGCCATTGCGGCTACTCGGCATCTTCTCGGAGCTGCGCGGCCGCGTTCAACCACATGAAGATTCGCATCGACACGAGAACCGTCGCACCCAGACCGAGCCCGAGGACTCCAACGATGAGCCACAGAGGTGTCGACCAGAGGCCGGCAACGATGCTCCCGGCGCCGCCTGACAGCATGAGCCAACCGCCAAAGTGCCAGAACTCCCACTGATCTGTCCATCTGAAGGGATGGCGATGGTGACTCGGCGCCACCAGTGGATCGGGCAGATTGCCGAGAGTGCGTTGAAGATGAAAGTTGACCAGCAGCATGCCACCCGTGACGGCAAAGAAGACGACAACCGCCCCGAGCCCGACAACGACCGACGTCGCCGTGAACACTTCATCGAGTTCACCAAACGCATCACGCAGTTCGATCGGCAGCATGAGCGGAAAGATCGCTGCCCACACCAGCACAGAGGCATAGATGGCAGATCGTGCCAGGCCCCATCTCGTCTGTCGCTCAGTGACACCCATCTGCCTCTCCTCATGCCCTTCGCCTGGAATTCCCGTCAGCTTACGCCCCACCTCAACCCACGACAACACAATCATCCGATGCGGGGGGCCGCATGCCCCTGCTACCATGGGCCGCATGACCGATTCGAATGTCGCTCTGACCGTCCGGGATCTGCGCCGCCGGTGGAAGCCGTTCAAGGAGGAGCTCCAGGCCGCCCGGCGCGATCATCCCACCGCGATCCGCATCCACCGCTGCTGTTCGTGGATGCAGCGCGTCGAAACGTCCGAGTCCATACACGATGACGATGCGCTGATCTACCGCTGGATCGCTCTCAACAGTCTTTACGGCCGGTGGAACGACGAGCGCCGGGAGCCGGCTCCGGACCGGCAGACTCTGTCCAACTTCGCCGATCGAATGCTTGAGCTCGACACCGACGGCCGCGTCGTCACCGTCCTGCATGAGCACAAGCGCCTGGTGATGTCGATCATGGACGATGAGTTTCTTGCGAAACACTACTGGGAAGAGCCGGGCGATGATCGCGCCCGCCGCTCAAAGAAGGCCGTCTTCGATGTCCGCCAGTGCTACCTCGACAATCGCTTCGCGCCGGTCCTCTGGCGGCTGCTCGACCGGACCTATCTTTTGCGCTGCCAGATCATGCACGGTGCGGCCACCGCCGGCGGCGCGCTCAACCGCACCAGTCTGCGGCGATGCAACACCATGCTCGGTCACCTCTTGCCGGCGATCCTGCTCATCATCATCGATCACGGCAAGGACGAGGAGTGGGGAACACTCTGTTATCCGCCGCATTGAGGGACCATTCTGCGCCGCGGCGGGCTCCATCCGGCGGCGCTCTCAGCTCACGCCAGCTTTGCCATCACCTCATCGTCGATTTCCGCGTTGTGGTAGACGTTCTGCACGTCGTCGTGATCTTCCAGCGTGTCGACCAAACGCATGACCTTGCCCGCGAGGTCCTCATCGCACGCAATCGTGTTCGCCGGGATCATCGTCAGTTCCGCGGAGTCAGGCCCGATGCCGGCCGTCTCGAGCGCCTGACGAACGGGGATGAAGTTCGCCGGCTCGCAGGTGACTTCCAATGCCCCGCCGGACTCAGCGACATCCTCCGCGCCGGCCTCGAGGACGATCTCCATGAGTTTCTCCTCATCGACCTTGTCTGCTTCGATGACGATGACGCCCTTGGAGGCGAAGCCGAAGGCGACCGCGCCGGGCTTGCCGAGGTTTCCCCCGCCCTTCTCAAAGATCTTGCGCATTTCGGGGGCGGTGCGGTTCACGTTGTCGGTGAGGCAGTCGACGATGACCGCCACGCCGCCGGGTCCGTACCCCTCGTAACGGATTTCCTGGTAGCTCTCGCCGGAGTCGAGTTCGCCTGAGCCCTTCTTGACGGCCTTCTCAATATTGTCCTTGGGCAAGTTCACCGCTTTGGCATCATCGATCGCGTAGCGGAGGGTGAGGTTCATCTCAGGATCACCCCCGCCGTTCTTGGCGGCGATGATGATCGCGCGGCTGCACTTGGACCAGAGCTTGCCCTTGACGGCATCCTGGCGCGCCTTGCGGTGCTTGATGTTTGCCCACTTACTGTGACCTGCCATCTTTGATTACTCCATCGGTACCGACCGTTGTGTGCGTGTGGGGGGGAAGCGACGGCGCCCGTGTCGTTGCTCAGTTCCGGTTCTCTTCGTCCCGTTCGGCGAAAGTCGGCGCAATCGCCGGCGGGCGTTCCGCGTCGACCGCTTCCAGCTTCTCGCGGAGCCGCTCGTGCAGTTCGCGGTAAAGTCCATCATACATCACGCGCGGGTCCTTGACGAAGATCCCCCAGCCGCGGGCCTGAATCAGCTCAAACTGCTCAAGCATGCGCAATCGAAAATCCGTCTCTTCAAAGACGGCCAACCCCTCGCGCCACGCCTGGACCGCCTCCTCCCGGCTCCCCCGCCGCCACAGCGCGTCGCCCAGATGATCGAGCACCTCCGCGCTGGGGTCATCGGCAGTTGCCTCGTGCGACATCTTCAACAGCGTCACTGCCCCGGGTTCATCGCCGGCATCTTCCAGCTGTCCCTGCTTGTAGCGCAGCCAGCCGATCGTGTCGAGAATACTGCTGTTTTCGGGCTCGAGTTCGTGGGCGCGTTCGATCAGCCGAATGGTCTCCTCATCCCCCCGCCCTGCGACGAGCCGGCCGTAGCCGAGGTTGTTCATCGCCATCGCGTTGTCCGGATCGTGGGCGATGGCTTCCTGGAGCAGTCGTTCCGTTCCGGGCTGGTTCCCCAGCAGATTGAAGTACAGGCTGGTCTGGTAGAGCACTCGTGATCGCGTCGCGGGACCTTCGGTGATCAGGAGCGGCGGAAGCCGATCGAGCATCTCCAGGTCGCGGATCAGCTCGATGGCCCTTTCCACCTGCTCGCGGTACGGCGGCACGAGCGCATCGGCAACCAGCGTGATCGTGGCAAGAAAATCAAAGGCCTCGTCCGTCAACGTCGACTCTTCCCGCAAACGTTCGCGGAGTGCCGCCGCGGCGGCATCGGCGTGTTCGTTCTCGATCAACGCCTGCGCGAGGTCCCGCCAGTTCACCGGACCGCGCTCACCGGCGGTTCCTTCCGCGTGCCTCGCCGCGGCCCGGGCAATCCGGTGGAACCGGTCACTGTTCACTCGATCCTGACGGGAGAGGACCCGCATCGCGGTGGCGTACACCTGCAGCGGAACGCGCAGCTCACGTGCGGCGGCCGCATCGACCAGTTCGAGCGTCATGCGGTCCATTTCCGGATCGGACTCGTTCAGACGGGTCACGATGGCCACGGCGGTGACGAGATGCTCACCCGGAACCTCCGCGATGTGTTCAATCAACCACTCGAGCTTCTCCCCGGCATGGCGCCTCATGCCCATGCCGGCATAGATGGCCGCGAGTTCCACTTCACGCCTCGGCCCCCTCGGGCGACTGGACAACCGGTCGACCCCGAGCCGGAACGCGGCGTCGATCCGTCCCGTGGCGCGGTACATCGACTCGAGCAGACGCCGTGCGGCGAAGTGCCTTGGTTGCGCTTCGATGGTCTGCTCCAGGAAACGAATCGCTTCGGCGATCCGATCCTTCCGCGCCATCGCGGCGACCCACTGTTCGAGCAGGGCAGGATCGCCCGGCCGCTCCCGCAGCCTGGCCCCGAGCCACTCGACGGCGGCATCCAAACGCTGTTGTCCCTCCCAGGCGCTCATCGCCAGTTGAAGCGAGGGGACATCGGACGGATCGTTCTCGTAGAGCGCCAGAAGACGGTCGAGCGCCTGCTCGTACCGCCGCTGGCCGATCGCTTCCTGCGCGGCGAGTCGGTCGTACAGCCGGCTGTCGGGGTCCTGCTGGTAGAGATACTGGGCGAGCGCGGTAAACCGCTCGCTGTCGCGAAGCATGCCCTCCGGACCGAGAAGGATGAACAGCAGTTCATAGGCGTCTTCTCGAAACGGGTCGGTCTCGATCACCGCCCGGCCGACATCCAGCGCCAGCTGCGCCCACTCGGCCTTGACGTGGGTCTGCTCCTGCAATTCAGCGTACGCCGCGGCGGCCTTGCCGTATTCCACCTTGACCGCGAGTCGAAGGTCCCGTGGCCAGCGGTCATCCGGTTCGTCCTCGACGAATTGCATGGCGCGCTGCGCCGACTGAACCGCCTCCTGCGGCATGGTCATCGCGCGGAATGCGCGGGAAGCCACCGCCCACGTCCAGGGGTGTTCAAAGGGCTCGGCGTCCCGAACCGCTTCCTCGAGCAGCGTCGCCTCTTCGAGCAGCGTCGCAAGCTCGATACGCAACCACACCAGGCCGGCATCATCGGGCCAGCGCTCCGCCGCATCGCTCACCACTCCCCACGCTTCACCGAATGCACCCAGCGTGGCAAGAATGCGCGCTTCGAGCCGGCGCGCGGCGGGATGGTCCACTTGAAGTTCCTTCAGCTCATCGAGCAGTTGATCCGGCCGGGGCACGGCGAAGATAAGTTGACTGGTGATCTCCGGCGCGAGATC
>SLDM01000432.1 GCA_007125255.1 Phycisphaerales bacterium | reverse complement strand
GTTCGTCGGTGTGGATCCCGGCGACGTGCCGCGAGTCGGCCAGCGCCTCCAGGGCCCGCTCCGAGAGGGCGAGGGCGAGGTAGGGCACCGCCTCGTAGGCGTGCAGGACCGTCACGTCGTGGTCCTCGAGCTCCTCGAGCAGCGCCCGCGCACGACCGCGGATCTCGGCGCGCTTCAACTCCATCTGGTGGATCCGCGTGATCCGGGGCAGGTTCTCCAGTTCCAGCAGGAACTGATAGAAACCGTCGAACTGGCCCTCCATCACCACCCGGAGCGGCAGTTCCATGTATTGCGCGGCGGGGACGGGGTCTTCACTGTTGACCGACCGCACGTTCAGATGGTTCTGGGCCGCGATCTGCCAGACGCGTTCCAGGATGCCTTCAACATCCTGTTCGCGCGGCAGTTTGGCTTCGATGCGCTCGATGGACTCCTGTCCGCGCTCGATGGCCAGACCGAGGTCGTCGATTGCGGAGACGACTTCCGCCAACTGATCCAGCCGCATCTGCTTGACCTGCATTTCCTCCCGCGCCTGGTTGATCTCCGTATTGCGCGGGGCGAACAGGTAGATGTAGGACGCAACCGGTACGGCCAGCAGTACCGCAAAGAATATCAATTCACGAGTCCCGAATCGCATGCGAATGCTCCTTATCGATTGAGCGGCACATTGACGGCGCCGTCCATCGGGGAATCACCGATCATCATGTCATCACGCATGGGGTTCCGGAGACGCGGAACCTGGAGCGGATCGACCTGACGCACATCCGCATCCTGTGAGAGTTCCATGTTGATACGGAACTGTCGCACCTTGCGGCCTTCGATCTCTCGTTCTTCGGAATACACCAGCGTGACGTTGCGAACCAGGCGGTAGGCGTTCAACTCGGTCATGAAGCGTGAGACTTCAATATCGGTTGGCGCCACGCCGGTCAGGCCGATCGTGACCAGGTATCGCGGAACGTCGACCCGGTCCACTTCCTCGCCGACCTCTTCCCGCGACTGGGTGCGACCGCGACCGGAGATGCGTTCGGGTCGGCGGTCGCGATCCTCGACCTTGCGGGCCGGGCGCACCCGCGTTGAACGCAGTTCAAACTCGAGCAGGCCCAGCTGGGAAGGCATGCGGTTGATCAGTTCGGCGAGCAGAATCGACCGGGGGACGCGTTCCACCAGGGCGGCGGCGAGCTCGGCCTTGTGCAGCATCTCATCGCGCTGACGCTCGAGCTCGGTCAACTCGTGAATCTGCTTGCCCGCCTCCTGGTAGCTGACGTTGATGGCCTGCTGCTCCTCCTTGACATGTGTCCACTGCTGGTTGGTCACGAGAAAGGCCCCGACGACGGAGCACATCACGACCACGAAGAGCAGGACACAGATGAAGTTCGTCCGGCGCTCCTGTTTATGCGCCAGATAATCTTCGGGAAGGAAACTGGACTGATTGGACATCGGCCTTCTCCTTAGAAGTCCGTGGGGATGACACACAACCCGCAGGGCACGGCCCAGCCGGGTTGAGGAGTACCGTTGAGAATGGCCGGTGCGGCCGCCGCCGATGCCTCCCGGTTGAATCGCGCAAGCGGATCGCCCAGCCGGGCCGGCAGTTGCAGCGCCTTGGCCAGTTGCTGGCAGAGCCACATCTGGCGCGACTCCCCGCCGAGCAGGATCGCGCGGTCGATCGGGCGATCGGGAAACAGGCCGCGGTGGTAGCGCACGCACATGGACAGTTCATCCGCCATGGTGTCGATCAACTCGCCGAAATCTACGTTGGCGGCACTGTGGGGGCCGTCGCCGGGGGAAACCTCCTGCGGCAGGACGCCGGGCGAACGATTGGTGCGGCGCTCGGCTGCGGTGGCCTCTGCGGATGAGGCGTGGTCGGTTCCGCTCCGCGATTCGGCCTGCATCGCGGCGTTGAGCCGGGCCATGCCACCTCCGCCCGGCTCTTCGGCCGATGAGCGGGTGCCGGATTCCGGATGGTTCGACGCGGTGGCCGCCGGCAGCCCGTTCATGGAGAGCCGGTGGCCGCGCGCGGCACCGGGATCACACTCGAGTGCCTCGGCGATCCGTCGGTCAAAGTGCTGGCCGCCGAGCTGCACGGTGCGGGCGAACACAAGCTTCGTGCCGTGTGCAATCGAAACGTTCGTGCTGCCCCAACCGAGCTCGATGTACACGGTCGTGAGCGCGTCGTCGCCCTCACGCCGGTAAATATGGTCGAACGCGCGCAGTGTGGCCATGTTGCCGGAATGCACGCCCGCGACTTCGAGCTTGCACTTTTTCAACACATCCACATATCGCATGACGATGTCCCGCGGCATGGCAAAGCAGATCACCTCGGTGCGCACCTGACCGTTGCGGTGAATGTCGGCAACCTCGAACGTGCGCACGACCAGACTGTTCGGCGCCGCACCGACCTGCATCTGAAGCTGAGATTGGGCGAGCAGTCCCTTCTTCACGCCCTCGCTACCCTCCACCTGCAGGTGCTGGGCGATGGTCTGGTATCCCGGCACGCAGCAGACCGCCCGTTTGCCCTTGAAGCCGCCCTTTTTGATCAGGCGGGGCAGTTCGGCGGCGTAAAACTTCCAGAGTTCATCAGACTTGAGACGCAGGTGGTCAGGGATCGATAACTCAGCGGCGGCCAGGATGGTCGGCTTCTCGCCCGTCGTCGTCTGCAGGATCTTCACGCACGATGATCCGAAATCGATCGCGATGGGGGACGTCGATGGACTGAACATGCCGAAACGCATCGTGGGCCTCCTGAACCATGTTGATCGCGCGGATCATCTCTGCAGACGGTCCGGTGTCACTGCATCGTCGTGCCTGATGAGCCGGTTGAGCGGGCAGTTACGGCAATCCGTGCGAAGTGAGGCAACCCTGCGGTCTGCGCGGATCGGGCTGGCCAACGCCGCCGATAATGCGGCGTCCGGCCGTCGCGCGTCCGTGCCGCGGGCGGAAACGGCAACGCCGCCGCGTATCGCGACGGCGCTGCGTTCCTTCTCCCCTCGCGGGTCCGGGTTTCATCGGTTCGTCGGTCAGGCCACATCAGCCGAACGGACGTGAACCGGCTTGCTCTTGCGCCGGGATGGCGGCACCGTCGGCGCGGTTTCGGTCGATGTCCGGTGGTCCTCCCCGCCGGAGTGGTCCGTCCAGAAGGACTCGAACACCTGGTCCCAGCCACTGCGGCGGGCGTTCTCGATCGCGCGGTCACGCATCTGGCGGCAGAGCTCCGGATCCTCGAACAGCGCCATCATCGCATCGGTCAGTGCATCCGGCTTGTCCAGATCGACCATGAATCCCGACTCGCCGTTGAGAATGATTTCCTGCGGTCCTCCGCGATCGGTGACCACCGCGGGCAGGCCGGACGCCTGGGCTTCCAGGACCGCATTGCCGAAGGTGTCACTCGTCGAGGGAAACACGAATGCATCGGCACTGGCGTAGGCGGTCGCAAGGCGAGATCCGGTGAGATAGCCCGTAAAGAGGATCTCCTTCTGGTGGTACTTGCGCTTGAGTTCGTTCTGCTGCGGCCCGTTGCCGATGATCACCAGGTTCGCGTTGACACCCTTGCGCCGAAGCGAGAGGAAGGCATCGAGCAGGGCTTCGAGGTTCTTCTCCTGAGAAACGCGGCCGACGTAGAGAAACGTGAACTCACCCTCCAGATCGAACGGCTTCCAGAAGGTCTCATCGCGGTGGTCGGGTGAGAAGCGGGCCATGTCCACACCGCGCGGCATGATGCGCAGCTTCTCCGCGTCGAAGCCGTACTCGCTCAGCTGATTCTGGTAGTACCGGCTGGGAACGAAAACCTGATCCATCTGGTTGAAGAACCAGTGCATGAACCGCCACGCCATGCCCTCCATATTGAGATCGTCCGTAAATGCCCGGACGTATTGAGGAAAATCGGTGTGGTAGATGCCGGTGACCTTCAGGCCGAGCAGCCGACCGGCGGCGAGTCCGATCAGACCCATCGGGCCCGGCGTGGAGATGATGATCTCCGAGAAGTTCTCACGCTCGAGGTATTCAATCACCTCCAGGAACGGCGGAAACGAGAGCTTCTGCGCCTCGTACTCGGGCAGGTTGAATTGACCGACCGGCGCGAAGTTTTTGAGCGCGATCTCGGTCTTCGGCGTTTCCGCGAGCGAGGTGAAGACCGTCAGCTCACACTGCCGCGCCCGCGCGATCGCGCCGACGGTCTTGATCGTCTCGGCCACGCCGTTGATATCGTCGAAGGTGTCGGTCAGCCACGCCTTGCGTTCGCTCTTCTTCCGCAGGTGGGCCGCCGTCTCAAACCGGCTCGCCACATCCTGCATGAACTTTTCATCCTTGTGCTGGGCCGCGAATGCCGTGAGGTACGGCGCAATGCCCAACGCGATCGGACCGAGAGAGGCGATCGTCTGCAGACTTTCGATCAATCGGCCGTCGCGGGCCTGCTGCAGAAACCGTTGCGCGAAGCTGAACCCGATGAGGTGGCTCATCTGACTGGCGAGCTGGAAGCTCCATTCATCGTTCGAGATCGAGGGCGTGTGGCCATTCAAGCGAGCCAGTTCATTCTGTTCGCTGAACAGTTTCGAAAAGTCATCGACGAGAATGCGCTCGACTTCGCTCAACTGTTTGCGACGTGAATTGCGAATGAACTTCGACGCCACGTCGCGGACCCGGTTGCGGACGCGCCCGCCCAGCCCGGCCGGCCTGGGTTGCTTCTCATTGAGCACCCGGCGAAAGAGTTCACCCACAAGGTCCGCGCCGCGTCCCTCGCCGAGGAAGCGCGACTTGTAGTAGCTGTAACCGATCGCGTAGAAGCTGTGGGCCATGCGCAGGCTGGTGCCGGATGTTCCGCCTTGCTCGTGTCGGCCGGCGCGGAGGTAGCTGAGGAAGTGTTCAACGCTGTCCGCCTGGGGGGTCACGGTGTACGCGCCGCCGAGGTAGATCCCGCTGTGGTCGTCGCTGCCGCCGGTGAAGAGTTTCTTCCACGGCCGCGGTCCGACCGGCGTGAGGTCGTGCTTGTCCGCCATGCGTTCGATCAGCTCGGGGGTCAGGTGGCGAAAGACCGCACTGACGATCTCCGATGCCCGGGGATCCCGCGCTCCGTTGATCAACTCGAACCGATTGAACATGACGAGAAGTTTTTCAAAGTGATCGACGGTCATCCGATCGTTCACGCGAAAGAGCGGATGCGCAACGGAATAGATGATGTCTTCTTCAAGCAGATACCGCTGGAACTCGTAGATGTTGGTGCGCAGTTCGTTGATGATGCGGAACTGGGCTTCGGTGATGCCGACGACCAGGCAGTGAATCTTGCAGTCATCCTCGGGAAAGTACGTCGTGATCTCCGAGCTGATGAACGTTCCGGGCAGGTGGGCAATATCCAGCGCCCCCTCGATCCGGTTGTGGTCCGAAACGGTCACGAAGTCCATGCCGCGTTCCTTACAGCGCTTGTAGAGATCAAGCGGTTCGACGAAGCTCTCCGGCGCGCCGATGCGGCGGAGAATCCACTCGCTCGGGCGGTCGGAGTATTTCGTGTGGCAGTGGAGATCGACTTTGGTGGTCGGCATGGGAGAGAATTTCATCGGCCTGCTCCTTCCGTGGAAACGGAGTTCGGAACCGTGACATGCTGTGCGCGATCCATGCGCACAGTCATGTTCAGAAGCATCTGATCAGATTGTGAAGATCGCGTCACCGTTCGGCTCGAAGTGCGTTCGAACCTCATCGGGAAGCTTGGAATGGCAGGGAGTTGCGCTCGAACCGGCCGTG
>SLDM01000227.1 GCA_007125255.1 Phycisphaerales bacterium | reverse complement strand
TGGTGATTGTCCTTTCACCCTCGCACGGCCGACTCGCGAAGTTTACCCGCGGTGGCGGGCTCGCTGGCCGTGGCACCCTGCCGCATCATGCCCGCCAGCCCTCGTTCACTCCGTCACTTCGTTACTTCGTCACTCCCCCCTGTTACACCTCGGCCAGACCTTCACGAATCGCGAAGCGAACGAGTTCGCCCCGATCGTGAATGTCGAGCTTCTGCATGATGCACTCCCGGTGCCCGTCAATGGTCTTGGGGCTCCGGTGCAGCGTCTCGGCGATCTCGCTCCGGGTCAGCCCCTTGCCGATCAGGCGCAGCACTTCCTGCTCCCGGGCCGTGAGTTGATCGAGCTTCGACGCCGGTGGCGCCATCGTCGCCGCGCGCCCCGCCCGTGACCGGGCCTTCACCGGCTGACACCGCTCTGCAACCTTTCCGCTGGTTGCAAACTCACCCGCCATGATGCGGCGAAGACCATCGATGATCTCACCCGCTTCATCACCCTTGCAGAAGTAGCCCCAGACCCCGGCCCGGAACGCGGCGCTGATGTAGTGATCACGGACGTAGGCGCTGAGGATGACGGTCTTGACCGACGGGAAACGCCGGCGCAGTTCATCGGCCATCTCGAACGGATCCGGGCCCGGCATCTCGATGTCCAGTACGACGATGTCCGGATTCTTCTGCTCGACCTCATCGATGAGATCTTCGGCGCTGGGCAGACGCCCGACGCATTCGAGGTCATCTTCCATC
Source organism: Phycisphaerales bacterium (assembly GCA_007125255.1). Lineage (GTDB taxonomy): Bacteria > Planctomycetota > Phycisphaerae > Phycisphaerales > SM1A02 > SKZB01. The sequence continues at coordinate 4,987 of SLDM01000227.1, read as the reverse complement.
TCGAAGCGGGTGCGCAGCCCCTCCACGAGAAACGCATGGTCATCGACACAGAGTACGCGGATCTTGGTCTTCTTCATGCGGGGTGCTCCGGCAGGGAATTCAGGGCTTCACCGATCATACCGCGCAGCGCTTCAAAGTCGTGCGGATCTTCGATGAACGGATAATCAACCTTCTCGCCGGCTGGGGGCGACCCGAGAAGCAGAATGCGGGTGCCGCGACCGGCCACCGCGGCCAGCCGTTCGGCCGGGGCGCGATCGGGATCGACCAGCCACAGCGCGCACGCCCCGGGATCGGCCGTGGTGGAGACCACGACGTCCAGCCCGGCCGCGCGGAGCATGGTGTTCAGCAGTGAAGCGACCCGGGGGTCCGACACGGTGACGACGGCGCGGGTGTGGGGGTTGCCGGTCTTCCTCGCCTCGGCTGACTCCATCGCCACCGCGGGAAGAACCAGCCGGATCACGGTGCCGCGTCCCGGTGAGGAACGAATGTCGATCGTCCCCCGGGCCGCCTGCACCACGCCGCGCACCAGGGAAAGCCCCAGCCCCGTGCCGATACCGCGCTTCTTGGTGGTGTAGAACGGGTCCATGGCCTGCTGGCGCACGTCTTCGGTCATCCCGCAGCCATCATCCGCCACGCTGATCGAAACCGATTCGTGGTCATCGCTCACGCGGACGGTGAGACGGACATGACCGTTCTCACCGACCGCCTCGCCCGCATTGACGACCAGATTCAGCGCGGCCTGGGTCAGCCGGTGCGGCGCAACCTCGAGGAGCGGAATCTCCTCGGGAAAGACCGCGTCGAAGCGGACGGACTTCGGTACCGCGCGGCTGATGAGCGGTCCGACCTGATCCCACCATCGCACCAGGTCCGCGACTTCTCCGCTCGCCTCCCCGTCCTCGGGATTGAGCGCAAAGAGATGCAGACCGTCGCTGAGCTGCTGCAGGTAGTCGATGGAGCGACGAATGGCGCGAAGGTGCTCCCTGGCATCCGCCGACACGGCCGGATCGTCCTCGAGCGCATCGAGCCGGCACCGCGCGGGAAGCAGAACATTGTGCATGTCGTGGCCGAGCCCGGCCGCAAGCGTGCCGATCGATGCGAGCCGGTCGGCCTGGCGCAGTTGCTCGTGGGATGTTTCCAGCGCCGCCGTCCGTTCCTCGACAAGTTTCTCAAGGTGCTCGCGGTACCGGTTCAGTTCGCCTTCGGTACGACGCTGGTCGGTCACGTCGACGCCAACCCCGGTCGCGCCGATGACGCGGCCCCTGGTGTCGTGCATGAGCGTGGTGCTCCAGACGATGGTGCGCCGGCCGCCGCTGCGAAGCTTGAGCCCGCTCTCCAGTCGCTGCGGCATCGTCTGATGATCGCCGGCTTCGCGCAGCACGCCGCGCAGACGTTCGGCTTCATCCTCGGGAATGAACAGATCGAACCAGTTTCGGCCGATGACCTCCTCTCGCTGCCAGCCGGTCAACCTGAGCAGGTAGTCATCGCAGAAGACGATCCGCTCCTCCAGATCCACCATGACCGCAACGAGATCGATCCGGTTGACCATGTCACGAAAGCGACGTTCCGACTCCTGCAGGGCATTCTCCATCCGCCGGCGCAGGATCACCGGTCCGATCGGGGCGGCGGCGGCCGCCACGAGATCGACCAGGTGCCGATCTTCCGTGCACGTTTCGGTGGTGAAGAAAGACATCACCGCCACGACGTCACTGCCGACCAGCACCGGGACGGCGAACGCCGCCCGCAGGCCCAGGTCCAGGGCATCGTTCCGGCGGGTGAAGCGGCTGGACTCCACGGTCGAGAGATCACCGATCCACTCCGGTCGCCGCGACCGGAAGACGCGTCCGGGCAATCCGCTTCCGCTGGCAAACTCGCGGCCGACCGTGCGCTCACGAAACCGGTGCAGCTCCGGACGATCCTCAAACCAGCACGGCCCGTCGGTCAGGATGATCTGATCCGTTTCACGGCTCTCGCCTGGCAGCCACACCTCGCCAAACGGCCACCCGATGGTGGTCGCGATCTCGCGCACAACCGAATGGAGACCCGTCTGAAGATCATCCGACGCACTCGACTCGAGCGTCAGCCTCTGGATGAGTTCCTTCTCCGCCTCCGCGCGCTTGCGCACACTGACATCGTGGATGATTCCGGTGAACAGCGGTTCCACGCGACCGTGCACTTCCACCCGCGCCACCGACAACTCGATCGGCACGACCGTTCCGTCCTTGCGCAGACCGTCGAACTCCCGGGTGCGGTTCAGGATGCTGGTTTTCCCCGTCTTCCGGTAGCTCGAGAGATATTCATCGTGCGCGCTGTGGTGCGGCTCGGGCATGAGGACCGCGATGTTGCGGCCGATGAGTTCATCCGGGGTCCATCCGAACACGCGTTCGATGGAGTCACTGGCGGTCTGAATCACGCCGCGGGCATCGATGGTGACAATCGGATCAAGCGTCGAGGAGAGAATCGCCTCGTAGAGCGCCAGCGCTTCGTGCGGGGCACGATCGGGATGGGTGGAAGTTGTCCCTGATTCTGCAGGGGTCATCGGGAATCCGTTTCGATTCACTACATGATCGCCCATGGGCCGGTGGCCGAAGCCTGAATCATCTCATGCTAGCAGGGAGTCTCTCCTCAAACACCGCTCTGAAGGGGTGTTTCGGCTCCTCCGCGCCCGAACGGGGTGGTTTCCCGGTCGAGATTTTCCTCAGGAGGCTGTTGAATACCGTGGAGCTCGGACGGCCACCGAGCCCCTCCGTCGAGCAAGCAGCCGCCTCCTCCCTCCCACCGGTGAGGCCGAAATGAATAGAAATCACACCAGAGCGTCCACACCGACTTCGCCGCAGCGCGGTCCCGGCATGGAGAACGTCTCGACGAACCTCGCCGGACGTGCAAGCGGCGCTGAACACCTCAAGCGACCATCAGCGGAGAGTGAAACCCTCTCCCGTTCCCGCCGCGGAGGTCGCCCGGTCAACCGGACCTTCGGCCCTTCACAGACCGATCGCACCCGGTCGCCCGTCCCCCCGGCGCGAACGCCGGAGCCATCCGAAGGTTCCCGCGCCCCGGCTCATCCCGGCCTGCCCGCGACGATCACGATCCATCCGGCGGGACGCGACCGGCCGGGCGTCGCAATCCGGGTACGGGAGGCGCTGATCGCCTCGGCGGCCCGCGAACTCTGGAAAGAGCGCGGCGGGAACGATCTGCTCAACTGGCTGGAAGCGGAGATGCTGGTTGACGATGCGCTCCGGCGTCTTCCGGAATGAGTCCCGCCGCCCGGTTCAGGGCGTGGACCACCGATCGGGCGATCTGCCGATCGTCGAGTTCGCCGGCCAGCTCGATCACCCGGTCCGGATCCAGCTCCTCCGGTGATTCAAACTCCTGCTTCGCCTGCCGGTACACCTCGAAATTCGCATCGGAGACTTCCTCTTCGTCCCGCGCCCGCGCCGTCATGCGCCGCCGTACGGTTTCGTCCGATGCTTCCAGGTGCAGCAGCACCCAGGGGATTTCGCGTTCCTGCGCGAGACCGATGAGCTGCCCCCGACGCTCGGCCGTCGGCAACGTGGCATCGATGATCACCGGCCGGTTCTCATCGAGGGCCGCTTCGGCCCGTTCCCGCAGTCGTCCGTAGGTGCGTGCGGTGAACTCGTCGCTGTACATCGCCTCGCGCCGCTCGCCCGGATCTTCGCTCGGTTCGATCCCCGCCAGTTCCTTGCGGACCTCGTCGCTGCGCAACACCGGGCAGCGCAGCAGTTCCGAGAGACGGCGTGAGACGAAGCTCTTGCCCGTCGCCGGCAGGCCGCACAACAGAATCAGGGCCGGTCCGAGCATGCAGGCAAAGGCGAGCGTGACGTAACGCAGCGCTTCCTGCTCCGCTTCCTTGCGCTCTTCGTGCGGCACTTCCGCTTCTGCCGACTTGAGCAGCGCGACCTTTCCCCGCACCAGGGCCAGGTGCGTTTCGTAGAGTCGCAACAGTGATCGCAGCCCATCGTCACCGCTCCGCTCGACGTACCGGTCGATCAACCGTTCCGCCCGCGCGGCTTCTCCGCGGTACCGCAAGTCCATCGTGAGAAACGCCAGGTCCGCGGCGACATCCCGGCACCGGAACTTCGGCGTGAACTCGATTCGATCGTAGATCACTATCTTCTCACCCTTCTCATCTGCCGCATCGCGCACGCAGATGTTGCCGGCGTGCAGATCGCCGTGTCCTTCGCGCACGCGCCCCTCTTCGATCCGGGCCTTCATGAGCGGCGTGAGTTCGTTCACCGTGCGTTCAAACCACGCTCGGAACGGGCTGATCAGATCAATACCCAGCAGAGAATCGAGCGAGGCCCCGGATTCGCACAGATTCGCGTCGACCTGTGCCCGAACCTCCTCGGGGGTTGCGTACCGGTTGACCTCCTCACCCGTCGCACACTTCTGATGGAAGGCGGCCAGGCGATCCGCAAGGCCGTCGATCATCGAATCCGTCGCCTTACCCCGCTCCAGCAGCGAGCTGAGCATGCGATCGGCGGGCAGGCGATCCATCTCCACGGCGTACTCGATGACCTCTTCATCCGGTGCCATCTCCATGCCCGGACGGCCGACGACTAGGCGATCCTTCGATGCCTTCACGATCGGCACAACGCCGTGGTAGATCTCCCCGGCCAACCGGCGATTCAACCGGACCTCTTCCTCGCAGAAGTGTCTTCGCTTCTCCAGCGTCGTCGCGTCGAGAAAATCGAACTTCACGGGTTTCCTGATCTTGTAGACCCGGTCGCCGGCGAAGAAGAGCAGCGAAACATGCGTCTGCAGCGACTCCACCCGCCCGGGCGGCTCAGGAAGATTCGGATACGCCTCAGGTCGGGTGAGGAGAGTCCGGAGTTGCGCGACGTCCATGAGACACCTCCCGTTGACACGAATCGGTCGTTCGGTTCCCGCCGCCGGCGCGGCGCGGATCCCCGGGCGATCATACGCGCCGGCATCATGATCCAGCGCAGGAACTTCACCGCGATTCCCAGCG
>SLDM01000100.1 GCA_007125255.1 Phycisphaerales bacterium | reverse complement strand
GGGAGAAGAGAATGGCGCTGCATGCGCAAATCGTAAGACTCTATCCAAGTGCGATGGAAAGGCATGGATGAGAGGCACGAAGGCACGGAGGGAAAGTGACGGAGTGACGAAGGTGTGGGGTGGTTTCGGCGAGCGTCCCGTTACCGTCATTCCCGCGGAAGACGGGACGACAAATTTGCCACGACTTCGTTACCTGGTCACTTGGTCACTTCGTCACTTCCCCCCGTTCATAAAAACGTCCGGCCGGGCGTGCGTCGGGGGGGTGAACTGTTTAGGATCATTGCTCCCCGCCTCCTCAGCTGTTCCTCCTCTTCAAACGGGCACAAGCCGATCGGTCTGTATGGTCTGGATCTTCACCGGCACAATCTTTCTGAGCGCGACGCTGCTCTTCCTGATGCAGCCGATGTTCGCGACGATGGTCCTGCCGATGCTCGGGGGCACCCCGGCCGTCTGGAACACATGCATGGTCTTCTTCCAGGCCGCCCTGCTCGCCGGCTATCTCTACGCGCACCTCACGACCCGGTGGATCGGCGTCAAGCGGCAGGCGGCCGTGCATCTGCTGGTTCTCTTCCTGCCGCTCTTCTTCCTGCCGATCGCCATCGGAACCGGGTGGGACCCGCCGCGCGAGCAGATTCCGATCGGCTGGCTGCTGGTTCTGCTGACGGCGGTCGTCGGCGCGCCGTTTTTCGTGGTGGCATCGACCGCACCCCTGCTCCAGCGCTGGTTCAGCGCGACGGATCATCCCAAGGCGCGGGATCCGTACTTTCTCTACGCGGCGAGCAATGCGGGAAGCATGCTCGCGCTTCTCGGTTATCCCCTGGTGGTCGAGCCGCTTCTTCCACTGCCGGCGCAGAGCGAACTCTGGCGCTTCGGATACTGGCTTCTCATCGTCGGTCTCGCGCTCTGCACGGTCATCGTGTGGCGGCGGTACGCCGAAGGCAGTGGGGGGCTCCCTCCGGCGAATCACGCCCCTGACGGCGTGAGCGATGTGCCGAGTGTTCGAAGTGCAAGTCTCCTGGCTCGCGAGCGGCCGGTCACGGCCCTGCGGTTCGGGCGGTGGGTGCTGCTGGCGGCCGTCCCGTCGAGCCTGCTCCTGGGCGTGACCACGTTCATTACCACGGACCTGGTGGTCGTCCCCCTGCTGTGGGTCATACCGCTGGCGATCTACCTGTTGACCTTCATGCTCGTTTTCGCGCAGCGGAAGTTGGTTCCGCACGCATTGATGGCTCGCGCGCTGCCGATTGCCGCCATCACGCTGATGATCCTGCTCCTGAGCGGGGCCACGCAGCCGATGCCGTTGATCGTGGCGGTTCACCTGCTCGCGTTCTTCGTCCTGGCGATGGTCTGTCATGGAGAGCTGGCCGGCAACCGGCCGCACGCCTCCTCGCTGACGACCTTTTACCTCGCGATGGGAATCGGCGGCCTGCTCGGCGGCGCGTTCAACGGAGTCGTCGCGCCGGTCATCTTTCCCGGCGTGGCGGAGTACCCGATCGCCATCGTCCTGGCGTGTCTCCTGAGTCCCGGCTACCTGTCGCTGAACAGGAACCATGACGCGCATGAGGCGCACGATGCGGCCGACCACGGCCCGCGCTGGAGATGGCAGGATGGCCTCTGGGCCATCGGGTTGGGTTGCGCCACGCTCGCCATCGTGTTGCTGGGCCGGTTCGATGCCCTCGAAACCGCGGGTCCGGTCCGGATTGCCGTTCTCGCCGGCATTCCCGCATTGGCGTGCTACCTGCTGAGTCAGCGGCCGGTGCGCTTCGGGCTGTGTATCGCCGCCGTCATGGTCGCGACGATCTTCGAAACCACGCATCTCGGTGAGGTGCTCCAGCGGGACCGCACCTTCTACGGCGTGCACCAGGTGAGTTTTCAGCAGTACACCATCGCCGATGGCCGTGTTCTCGCGACCCACAACCTGCATCACGGCACGACCCTGCACGGACAGCAGTGGGTCGATCCGGAGAGTCGCCGCCCCATTCGGCCGCGCGAGCCCTTGACGTACTACCACCCGGACGGTCCGATCGGACACGTCTTTCTCGCCCGACCCGAAGATCAGCGGATTGGCACCATCGGGCTCGTCGGCCTCGGGGTCGGCGCGCTGGCGGCCTACGCCGAGCCGCACCAGCGGATGGAGTTCTTCGAGATCGATCCGACCGTGCGCCGTATCGCGGAGGACTCGCGCTACTTTACCTATATGAGCGAAGCGCGGGCGCGCGGGGCGGTGATCGAGACGACCCTGGGCGATGCCCGCCTGACGCTGCGCGAGGTCGAGGCGAGCCGGTTCGACCTGCTGGTGATCGATGCCTTCAGCAGCGATTCCATTCCCGTGCACCTCGTGACGCGCGAAGCGATCGCCGAGTATTTCCGCGTGGTCAACGATGAGGGTCTGATCGCGCTGCACATTTCCAATCGTTACCTCGATCTCGAGCCGGTCCTTGCCGCCATCGCGGAAGACCTCAACCTCGTGGGGTACCTGAACCGGGACATTTCGCTCACGCCGGAAGAAATGGACCGCACCGGCCGCCAGGTTTCGCGCTGGGTCGTCCTGACGCGCGAGGAGACCGATGTCCGCTGGCTGCTGCGCGGAGCACGAGGATCAAACTGGTTGCCGCTGGCCGGCGTCGACGATCGCGTGCTCTGGACCGATGACTACTCGAATTTTCTGCGGATTCTCATGTGGTAAGCCGTGGAGAGCGCAGGGGGTCGAGTGACGGAGTAACGAAGTAACGGAGTGACGAAGTGGTTGAAGCAGCGGGGTGCCACTGCCAGAGGGGCGGAGCGAGTCGGCAGTGCGGGCGCGCGGGGCGTTCACTGAGTTCGGTCCGCTCCGGGCGCGCCGTGCAGCTTCGGCGTGTCCCGGTGAAGGGACATTGTTGATCGCGAGATTGTTCTTCCACCATCGCACGGCCGACTCCCGTTGGTCGCTGGCCGTGGCACCCTGTTGTTGAGGGTCTTGCGAGAGGTGTCCGTGGTCTGAGCGGAGCGAAGGTCACGAAGCGGCTCGACGGTCATGAGGACTTAAGGCACGAAGGCACGAAGGGTCGTCGCGGAACGGCTTCCGAGTATCCGTTGGGTCGGTCTCTGGCCCGCGACTCTCAGGGCGGATAACCTATGGGTCCATGACCGGTGAACGCGACCCTCAGCACGTCTGCGCGCGCTTCCATGCGGCCGCGGAGATCCTCCGCCATCAGTCGGGGCGCAGTGGATCCCATGTCCGGCTGCCGGCGCGTGGCCGGATTCTGGTGACCGGCGATCTGCACGACAATCCCGAACACTTTCGCAAGATCGTCCACGCGGCCGGGCTGGACGCCGGTTCTGATCGCCATGTCGTCCTGCACGAGTTGATCCATGGCGAGCACCTGGTCAACGGAATGGATTTCAGTTACCGCATGTTGCTCAAGGTCGCCGACCTTCTCGTCATGCATCCGGGGCAGGTGCATCCGCTGCTGGCGAATCATGAGCTGTCGCAACTCACCGGCAAGGGCATCAGCAAGGGCGCGGGCAACAGCGTGGAGCTCTTCAACGAGGCACTCGACTGGACCTTCGGCGATGGAGCGCAGGAGGTCGTGGAGGCCATGAACGATTTTTTCCGCGCGATGCCGCTGGCGCTGCGGTCGGAGTCGGGACTGCTCTGCGCCCATTCGCTTCCCAACGAACGGGCGATGGCATCGTTCGACCAGGACGTCCTGGACCGCGAATTGACCGAAGAGGATTATCACTCTCCTTCCGGAAGCGCGTACCTGATGACCTGGGGGCGGTCCTACCGCGAAGGGCAGGTCGACGAGCTCGCGGCCCGATGGGGCGTCCGGCTCTTCTGCCTCGGTCACCAGTACGCGGAAACGGGAGTTGACCTGCGCCTGCCGAATGTGCTCATCCTCAATTCCGACCACGAACGTGCGGTGGTGCTGCCGCTTCCGCTCGAAGAGCTTCCGAGCGCCGAGGAGGCGATGATGAGCGTGATGCCGCTCTCGGCGATCGCACTGCCGGAGACCAGCGCATCGTGAGGACGGGCCGGCCGATGAGTCTGGCGATCGAAACGTCGCAGCGTCGCGGCGGCGTTGCGGTCTGCGATCGCAGCGGCAGGATCGACGAAGCGAATCTCGCTTCCGGTCGCGGGCATGATGATCAGCTGCTGCCGACCATCGATCAGCTCTTGCGCAAGGCATCCATGAGACCGCATGAGCTTGAGCGGATTGCGGTGTCCATCGGGCCCGGCGGCTTGACCGGACTGCGCATTGCCTTGGCAACCGCACAGGTGATGGCGGAGGTGACCGGCGCGGTCGTTATCGGCGTACCCAGCGCGCTCTCCGCAGCGTACGGAACGGATCGGACCGGACGCATGCTGGTTGCGCTGGCCGCCCGCGGCGAATCTTTCTGGGCGACGGCTCTTGAACGTGACGAGCCGGACGGGGAGTGGCGACTGGCCGAGGCTCACGCTGCCGGATTGCCGGAGAATCCAATGCTACTGGATGCATCCGCGCTCAACGTGAACGCGTACAACCTGGTGCTCGCCGATGAGTTCCTGCCGGCCGAAGCGCGTGCGCGATGTGAAGTGGGGTCGTGTCCGATTATCGCGCCACGGTTCACGGCAGGTCAATGTCTGCGGGCGATCGAATCATCTCTGGTACATCCGGAAGATTCACCCTTGAATCTGCTCCCGATCTACCCACGCCCTCCTGAAGCGGTCTCGCTCTGGGAGCAACGAAACCGGCATCGGTCCTGACCGGTCCAATAAGGCCACGCTTCCTGAGCGGTGAGCTCCATCGTTGCGCTTTATGCGGCCTGGATATGTCGCGGCAAGCTCTGCGGGTTGAAGTCATCGGGTAAGTAGCCCGATGACTGCGGGGACGTCGGTCGGTGCGTCTCGTCTGACGCGATGGCCGTTCATCTCTGGAGGCGCATCATGGGCAAGAATACTAATCCCGCTGCATGGTCGGACAAGCAGGTCTTCACCACCGGTGAAGCGGCGGAAATCTGCAACGTGTCGCAGCAAACGATCATCCGCTGCTTTGACAGCGGGCGATTGCAGGGATTTCGCGTTCCCGGCTCGCGCTTCCGGCGCATTCCCCGGGCCGAGCTGATTCGCTTCATGAAGGCGAACGAGATCCCGATCGAACAGCTTGACGGCGGACGCAAGCGCATCCTCGTGGTTGATGATGATCCGAACATCGTTGACATGATGATCGATGTGCTCGGTCAGGACGAACGCTTTGAAATTGAATCCGCCGCCACCGGGTACGACGCCGGCCTCTTGACCGAGCAGCTCAAGCCGCACCTGATTCTCCTTGATTACATGCTTCCGGACCTCAACGGCAACCTCGTCTGCCAGCGCATCAAGAGCAATCCGACCCATGAAGGGACGAAGATCATCATCATCTCCGGCGTTGTTCGAGGAGAGGAAATCAATGCGCTGAGCAAAGCCGGTGCTGATGCCTTCATCAAGAAGCCGTTCGAGATGGATGATCTGCTGGCGCGGATCAATGAAATGCTTGACGTCTGAGCAGCTCCTGCTCAAGTCCCATGACAGCATGAACTCACCGGGGCGGGAGTCACCATGACCACGTCGTCCAGCCAAGGTCGCCGCGTTGAACTGATCCTGGCTCAGTTGGATCAGCTTCCGACGCTGAGCGCGATTGCGGTGCAGGTGCTCGAGCGCACGCTGGCCGATGACTCCCGGGCTGAGGAGATCGTCGCCCTGATCTCATCGGATCCGTCGTTGGCGGCGAAGGTGATC
>SLDM01000245.1 GCA_007125255.1 Phycisphaerales bacterium | reverse complement strand
GTGGGTTACACCGAACGTGTCCGTTCATCGAGCCGAGTATCGCTCCGCGAATCGCTTCCACACCCCCCGAGCGCCTGCTGGATCCAGAGCCGAGCCCCCTCCTCCCACTCCCACCCACACAGATTCCCGAAGACCCAAAAAAATTCAGACCACACGCCGGGAAGACGCGGCCATTCTCACGACCGCTCCGCGAGGGTGAGCTCTTCCAGGGCGAGCAGGAGCGCCTGCGTCCCCTTGCGGTCATGGCCCGCCTCTCGGACCGCCTCGTACAGTGAATATCCGAGCTGCAGGCCCGGAAGGTCGAGTCCCATCCGACCGGCTTCCTCGAGCGCGATCCCGAGATCCTTGATGAAGTGCTCGACGTAGAAGCCGGGTTCAAAGTCGCGGGCGACCATGCGCGGTCCGAGGTTGCTGATCGACCAACTGCCCGCCGCGCCGGTGCTGACCGACTCGATGACCTTGAGCGGATCGAGCCTGGCCCGTTGGGCGTAGATCAGTCCCTCGCACACGCCGATCATGGTGGTGGCGATCAGGATCTGGTTGACCATCTTCGTATGCTGTCCGGCACCGGGCCCGCCCTGGTGTCTGATGGTCGTTCCGAGCGTGCGCAGAATCGGCATCGCTCTCTCGACATCGCCGGCCGCGCCTCCCACCATGATGGAGAGCGCAGCGTTGCGGGCACCGATGTCGCCCCCGCTGACCGGCGCATCGATACTGCCGATCCCCCGGGGTTTCAATGCCGCGGCGATCTCGACGGCGAGCGAGGGCTCGCTGGTCGTCATGTCGATCGCCAGCTCCGGCGGCCTTCCGGCCCGGAGGACGCCTCGATCGCCGAGAAAGGTTTCGCGCACGTCGCTCGGATAGCCGACGATGGCGATCGTGGCATCCGTTCCGTCCGCCGCTTCGGCGGGTGATTCGGCCCAGGTCGCGCCGCGCTCGAGGAGCGGCTCCGCCCTGGCCCGGGTCCGGGTGTAGAGCCGAAGGGAATAGCCGGCATCGAGCAGGTGGGCCGCCATGCTGGCCCCCATGACGCCCGTGCCGATCCAGCCGATGGTGCGGATTTGCTTTTCGCTCGTCATGACGCGATGGTAACGCGAATCAGCGGAAACTCACCGGTGGTGCCGGAATTGGTCGATCACGGTGTCTCCGTAGTCCCCTTACGCGGAGGTATTCTGATGGGACGTCTTCTCCTTGCCGCCCTCGTCGGTGGGCTCCTGGTCTTTGCCTGGGGTACGATCTCGTGGACGGTGCTGCCTTTCCACGACGAAACGATTCACACGTTTCCTGGAGAGCAGGACGAGATCGATGCGTTCTTCTCCCGCGTCACTGAATCCGGGCTGTATCACTATCCGGGTATGGACGGTAAACGGGCGGAGATCGAAGCGCGTCGGGCCGCGGGACCGGTGGTCTCCAAAATGATCGTCTACCCGGACGGCATCGAGACCAACATGGCCGCCAAGTTGGGCATTGTCCTGTTGATCCATACCGGTGGGGCGTTGATTCTGGCGATGATGATCAAGGGCATGCGGCAGGGCGGCGCGCCGTTTCTCGCGTGCGTGGTCGTGGGCGGCTTGTTCGCGGTCTTCGCCGTCGCTGCGGCGTCGATGCCGGACCTGCTCTTCTGGGATTATCCGCGGGAAAGGGTGACGCTGAGCATCCTGGATGTCCTGATTCCCTGGACGCTGGCGAGCATCGTGATGAGCCTGATGCTGAAGCCCCGGTGATCACGCAGCCGTCGTGATCACCCGGTCCTGTTTTCGCCGATCGTAACACTTCACCCAAGTGCGATGCGGGAGCGGCTGGCTGAACGTGCTACACAACCAAGGCGGAGGATACAGGACCAACTGTACAGGTTCATCAAAGTCTGGAAGGGCGTCAAAGCTTTCAGTTCGGTGGAGACGAAGCTCGTAGCGGAACACCTTCCGAGTTTCCTTCGGGTCTCCCGGAAGCCTTGCGGCTGCGTTCCTTCCGCTCAGCCGTCCCTCCTCCTCGACGAAAAAGACCGCGTCGCCCTCGTTTGGGGCGTGATAGACATCCACGGGCTGAGCGGGCAGACTCTCACGATCGCGGATCCGAGCCACACTGACTCCGCGGGCGCGCTCTCTTGCCCTCTTGGGGGGGAGGCCTGGAGTCCAGAACCGGGAGGGGTGGAGCGGTTCTGGTCGGCCGAAGAGCAAACTGTTCGGCGACTCTCAAGTGGCCATAGAGGCCGAAAGGGCCCGAGGCCCACAGCGAGTCAGTGCGCGAGGCTGGCCGTGAATGACAGCGCCCGAACCATCCCGGATCAATCGGGCGGTAAAGTTCATTCGTCGCACCTGGGTGAGGTGTTGCCGCAGATCTAGTTTTTCGCCGACCGAGTTTTTCGCCGACCGAGTTTATCGCCGATCCTATTTCTCAAATTGTTCGGATCGAGTAGCGCCACGCGAGACCGATCACGATCAGGCCGAGGCCGGCCGCCCAGATCGTCCAGTCCACGAAGAACGCCAGCGACAGGCACCCGACCAGCCCGAGCACCGCCACCCAGCGGGGATAGAGTCGGTCCTCCCGCGGGAGCTGGAGGGCGCACCAGTTGGTGATCGCGTAGTAGATCAGTACGGTAAAAGCGCTGAACGACCAGGTCGTGCGCACATCGCCGATCAATGCCAGCGCGGCGATGATGAACGCCACCACGATGATCGCGATAACCGGCGTGCGGCCGGTTCCGGAGAGTCGTGCGGTGAAGCCCGGCATATCGCCGCGCCGACCCATCGCGAGCAGCACGCGCGACAGCCCGAGCAGGAGGTTCAGCAGGACACCGGTCATCGCGGTGATTGCGCCGATCGCCAGAACGTATCCCGCGCCGGGTACCGCGAACGAGCGGGCGATGACCTCCAGCGGCGCCGCATCGCGCGAAGTCGCTTCGGCGAAGCTCATCGACCCGACGCTGGCGATCGCCACGAACGCGACGCCCAGGTAGATCAGCATGGAGGCGATCAACGTGATGATGATCGCGCGCGGGATGACCCGCCGCGGTTCGCAGACCTCTTCGCCCATGGTCGCGATGCGTCCGTAGCCGGTGTACGCGACGAACAGGAGGGCGGCGGCATGCAGGATCAGGACGACGCCGGGGGAACCGGTTTCGTGGGCCGGATCGACGAAAGGCGTGAAGTTCTCGCGCAGCCCGCTCAGGGCAGCGGGTACTCCGGCAAAGACGAAGAACGCAAGGCTCAGCAGGGTGATGCTGACGATCACGATGTTGATCAGGCTCGTTCGCCTCAACCCCGTCAGCGTCAGGGCGGTCAGAAGGACAATCGCGATGAGCGCGAGGACGACCGCGCCGCCTCCGACGGGAACGATCCCGTTCGACGGGCTCGGATCGGCGGGCGTGCCGAAGGTGACAAGGAGGTATCCCGCCAGTCCCAGGGCGGCCGTGGCGGCCGAGGCGGACTTGGCGATCAGGAACATCCAGCCGGCCAGGAAGCCAAGCGTCGGGCTCGCGTAGCGGTAGCCGTACTCATACGTTCCTCCGCTGACCGCGTGGCTGGCGGCGAGTTGGGCGCTGGAAAGTCCGTTGCACGTCGCCAGAGCCGCGGCAATGACGATGGCGATCATCGTTGCCGGGCCGGCGATCCCCGCCGCGATACCGATCGAGACGAAGGCGCCGGTGCCGACGATGGAACCCATGCCCATCATGACCGCCCCGGGGGTTCCGAGGGAGCGCCGCAGCATCTCCGGCCGGTTTGGATCTTGTTCAGGATTCGCCATGTTGCGCCAAAGGTCATTCCGGCACCGGGCATTCGCGGGCAACACGAAGTCCCGAACATGCGTATGCTACTGATGGTTGAACGGTTGTTGGACTGACGCCCGTGATTTTCCCACGCCAGGCGCACCAGGTACGCCTGACCGAATGGATCGCGGGCATCGCTGCTGTCTCGTTTGCACTGGCACCTTGCCGGTGCGACGCTCGCGATCCCCGGTTCGGCAACTCGGAGAGGTAAGCCATGCAACGTCACCAGTCATTCGGATCGTCACTCCGATCTCATTCGTCTCCATCCGGCAACCGTGCCGGCTTTTCCATCGTCGAAGTCATCGTCACCATCGGCATCATTGTTCTGCTGATGGCGATTCTCCTGCCCGCCCTTGCGTCGGTTCGCGGCCAGGCGCGCATGGCTTCTTCCATGAATCACATGAAGCAGATCGCCGTCTTCATGCAGGCCTACAGCTCGGAGAATCGCGATGTCGTGCTGCCGAGCCGTTTCGACTATTCCGGAGAGCAGTTTCGTTTCAAGGGCCGGGTCAAGGCCTCTTCAGGCCTGCCGGAGGATCAGCGACATCGCGGCACGTGGGCGGACATCCTCTGGACGGAGAATCGAATCGGGGCCTTCTCCGAGCTGACAGCCACGCTTGGCCACGACTACAGCGATATGGCTCCGGACCGGGCGTTCTACGAAGAGACCGGTGGCTGGGAGGACAATATCTTCCGTTCGACCGTGGCGAACTCGCGCAACTGGCCGGATGCCGACGATACCGATGAGGCGTATCCGTTCGGCGAAGGGGCGTGGGAGCTGGGGCTGCCCGGATACTTCGCGGCGAACAACATGTTTGACGTGCGCCCGGGGATCGAAGTGCTCCAGGCCGATGGAAGCATGGCGGCCACCGATTCCGAGGGGGTCGGGCGATGGATCTACCAGGGCCAGCTCCGGTCACCGGAGCGAACGATGTATCTCGTCGATTCCTACCGCGGCTCGGTCATCGAACCCATGCCCGATGCATTCGACAACGCCATTCAGCCGGATGGCGCGCGAACCATCGAAGTGGATTTCCGCTACGCCGGCAGTGTGGCTCTCATGCTCATGCTGGACGGATCGGTCCGAACCGAGCAGCGATGGACGGACCTCTGCGACCTGGAGTGCTGGGATGGTGGCGAATGCGGTTGTTCGACGGCCGGATACGCCAATCGTGGGCTGATCGTCCGGAACGTCTTCGAGTAGGAAACAGAGCCGCGGCCGGAAGTCATGGGGCCCGATCCCCCCCCCGATCACGGTCGGATTCTGATCGGGGTATCTCCGGTTCGGCCTCTGGTTCGGCGTTTGGTTCGGCGTTTGGCGCGCAACCTTGACACGTCCCGGAAAGCAGCTATCCTGATCGATTCGCCCGCTGTCTGAGCGGGCTTGTGTCAACGCACGTTTATTCTGTCCGCTCGCTCGGTGAGTTCATGGCCGGGCGGCTTCATTGCAGCAGCAGGTGAGACCATGCCGCGTCAAACGACCTTCGCCCGGAAAGGCGATACCACCCGAAAATGGCACATCGTCGATGCCCGGGGCAAGATCCTCGGCCGCCTCGCCACCGAGGTCGCCACGATCCTTATGGGCAAGCATCGCCCGGAGTACACGCCGCACGTTGATTGCGGTGACTTCGTCATCGTCACCAACGCCAGGGATATCAAGCTCACCGGCAACAAGCTGGATGTGAAGACGTTCCAGAAATTCAGCGGCTACCCCGGCGGGCTCAAGATCAAGACCTACGCCACGGTGCAGGAGAAGCATCCCGAGCGACTGATCGAGAAGGCCGTCACCCGCATGCTGCCCAAGAACCGCCTCGGCCGGCAGATGGCCTCCAAGCTCAAGGTGTACGCCGGTGAAGAGCATCCGCACACCTCGCAGCGTCCCGAACCGCTCGAGGTCTGAATTGTCCATTCGCTTTGAGCGCCGCCCCACATCGGGTGGAGCGGCGCGACCGTTTCACATACGTTCCTGAAAGGGACCCTC
>SLDM01000285.1 GCA_007125255.1 Phycisphaerales bacterium | reverse complement strand
GCCGTCAACGAGTCGGCGGTCCCCGGCCGGTATCATCAGACGATCCGCCGATACTTCAACCGACTTCGTGAAACCGCGCCGGAGGAGTCCTCCGGCAACGGCGGCACCGCCGCTGAGGAGGGTGGCAACGGCTCGTGACGCTCCGGTTTGATCAGCCCGCGATCTTTCTGCTCCTGCTGCTCTTCGTCCCGCTGATCCTCCTCAGCTGGCGCTGGCTGCGGACCTTTGATCCGCTGCGCCGCGTGCTCGCGATCGCTCTGCGCATCGTGCTGATCGTGCTCGTTCTCGGCATGCTGGCCGGGCCTCAGGCGGTGCGCGAACATGATCAGCTCACCGTCATCGGTCTCGTCGATGTGAGCGGATCGATGCGCCGCTTTGCCGAGCTGCCGCCGATTCCCGACGAACCCGGCGCGAGCAACGTCGACTCCATTCGTCGCTGGCTGCGCACCGCGGTCGATGATCGCGAGCGAGGCGATCGCTTCGGGCTGGTCGCCTTCGACGGACAGGCGATCGCCACCGCGGCCCCGACGAGCGGTCCCTACGTCGATGACAACCTCGACCTGCCGATGCTCGACGGCACGAACATCGCGGAGGCGATTCGTCTCGGGCTGGCGATGATGCCCGGCGATACCGCCCGGCGGCTCGTCCTGATCAGCGACGGAAACGAGACGACGGGAGATGCCCTCGAGGCCGCCCGTCGGGCCGCGGGCGCGGGCAACGTCCCCATCGACATCGTGCCGATCGATTACCGCATCGCCAACGACGTGCAGGTCGTCCGCGTCGAAGCGCCGCCGACGGCCCAGCCGAACCAGACCGTCTCGCTCCGCATCGTGATGCAGGCGACCCAGCCGACCCCCGGCCGGCTGATCCTGCGCCGCGAGGGGCAGGCGGTCGATCTCACGCCCGGCGAACCGGGCACGAGCCGCCGCGTCAATCTGCCGGAAGGGCAATCGGTGCATCTGGCCCGCGTGACCTTGGGCGATACGCCGGTCAATCGTTTCGAGGCGATCTTCGAGCCGGAGAATCCGGAAGATGATGCGCTGCCGGAGAACAACCGCGCCGAGGCGTTCACCGCCACCCCGAGCCGGGGGCGAGTCCTGATCGTCAGCCAGGATGACGATCCCCGGCGCCATCCCCTGGCCCTGATCCTGCAACGGGCCGAGATCGACGTCGAGGTGATCTCCGCGGCGATGCTGCCGGATGACCTGCTCTCCCTGCAGAACTACACCCTGATCGTGCTCGACAACGTTCCCTCCTACGACCTCTCCGGCGAGCAGCACCAGCTTCTGGCCGACTCGGTCGACCGCATGGGAACCGGACTGATCATGCTCGGCGGAACCCGCAGCTTCGGGGCCGGGGGATGGACGCGGACGGCGCTGGCGGAGATTCTCCCGATCGAACTCGATCCGCCCGATGAGCTGCGGGCGCCGTCGGCGGCGCTGGTGCTGGTGATCGACAAATCCGGCTCGATGAACCGGCCGGTCGCGGGCGCGCGGGCGACCCAGCAGGAAGTCGCCAACGAAGGCGCCGCCCTCGCGATCGAGTCGCTCCGCCGGGAAACGTACGTCGGCGTGGTCGCGTTCGACCATGGCGCGGACATCCATATTCCCATGCAGCGGAATGACGATCCGCAGCGGCTCGCCCAGGAAGTCCGCACCATCCGCGCGGCGGGGGGGACGCGCATTGAGCCCGCACTTCGCCTCGGCTGGGAGATGATGCGCGATCTCGATGTCGAGACCAAACACATGGTCCTACTCACCGACGGCATCTCGCTCGACCCGACGATGGATGAGTTCGTCGAGCAGATGTCCCGGACCGGCGTGACGATTACCACGATCGGGGTGGGCGACCAGATCGACCAGGCCCAGTTGCAGATGATCGCCGATGCAACCGGCAGCGTCTTCTACCACGTGCGCAATCCCCGCACGCTGCCGCGCGTGCTGGTCGATTCGGTCCAGGACTTCAACCAGCCGCTCCTGAAGGAGGGTCCGTTTGAACCGGTCGTGCAGCCGACCGGATCGACCTTGACCGTCGGGATGGAGAACGCCCCCCCGCTGCGCGGCCTGGTCGTTACCGCGCCGCGGGCCGACCCGACGGTCTCGCTCGACATGACGCATCCGGATGGCGAGCCGCTCCTGGCGGTCTGGCAGGCCGGCCTCGGTCGGGTGGCGGCGTTCACCAGCGACTTCGGCGGGCGGTGGTCGCGCGACTGGATGGACTGGCCCGAAGCCACCGCGTTCTGGCTGCAGCTCATCCGTTCCACCGCGCGGGCCGCGGTCAGCCCGGAAACGGAACTGGTAACCACGATCCGCGACAACCGCCTGCAGATGGTCCTTGAAGCGGCGGATCCCGAGGAAGGACTGCTCGACGATCTGCTCGTGGAAGGAACCGTGTACGGACCTGAAGGCCGGACCCAGTCGCTGCGCCTGCGCCAGACGGGTCCGGGCCGGTACGAGGCGGATGTTCCCGCCAACGAGGCGGGCAGCTACGTGGTCGCCCTCAGCCCGCGCCGGGGAACGCGACAGCTCGCGCCGGTCATCGGCGGAGCCAGCCGCGCGGTGAGTGATGAGTTCCGGCGCTACGAAGCCGATATTGCCCTCATGGAAGAGGTCGCCGAGATCACCGGCGGCCGCCGACTGGGTATCAACCTGCCGGAAGAAGCGATGCTCTTCGACCGCGCGGGCATGGAACCGAGTTCTTCGATCATGCCGATCTGGACCACGCTCCTGTGGTGGACCTTCATCGCGCTGCTTCTGGATATCGCCAATCGCCGGATCGCCTGGAATCGGGAGATGGTCGCCGCCGGTTTTGCCGCCGCGATCGCGAAGGTGACGCCGTGGCGCACCAAGGCGGAACGGGCCCAGCAGACGCTCCACGCCCTCCGCGGCGTCAGCCGGCGCTTCGATGAGCAGCAGGAGGCCCAGTCGAAGGGTGTCCGCAAACTGCGAGGTACCGGCCGCGTCGCCCCGCCGCCGATCCGTCTCATCAAGCGGGAGAAGAACCAGGGCGATCAGAGCGAAGATCGCACCCGCAGTGTCTCCGGCGCCCTCGATGCCCTGCTCGGACGGGAGAGCCGCACCGGGAGCAAGGACGGCGCGGCGCAGAAACAGACTCTCTCCGACCGGGACGGCGCCCCCGTCCGCGACCGCCGCGAGCCGACCGGAGAGAAGGCCGGAAAGAAGGCCGATCCGTCAGCGGGCGTGCAGGGAGAAGCAGGCATGCGCGAAAGTCTGCTCGAGCGGAAGAAGAGATTGCGGGAGGAGATGGAGAGGAAGAAGAGGGAGGAGTGAAGAAATGGCACAAAGGCACCGGGCGAAGTGACTGAGTGACGAAGTCGGAAGAAGGCACGAAGGGGAGGGCCGGGCGGAGTGACTATGTGACGCAGTGACGAAGTAGAGCAACGGGCGTGAGTGGTCTGGAGCCGCTTCGCCCCCCCCGGGCGAAGCGGCGGAAGGCCACGACGCGAGCGGCGCGGGCACGATCCGGACGGCGCGGGTTGCGCGCCGCCGCGCGGGTCATGCTCTGTTTGACCAGAGGACGATGGCGGCGGTGAGGCAGTAGAGCGCGATGAAAAGCGCTGCGGCGCTGGTCCCGTATATGCCATGGGCGAAGGCGGACCGCGCGATCAGCGCCGCACCCAGCAGCCAGGGAACGAGCACGGCGGTCGTACCCGCGAGGCCCCACGTCCGGCCGCTTCTCAGACCGATCGAGGTCACATAGAGGGCCGCGCCGTTGATCAACGCCAGCCAGCCGAAGAGGTGAAGACCCCAGACCGCGCCGAAGAGAAAGAGATCCGGGATCGGCAGCATCATCGTCACGCCACTGACGCTGCCGGGAGCAACCGGGTTCGCCCCCACCGCCATCATCGTCATCAGCGCGGCGAGCGAACCGAAGAGGCTCACCATCAGAAGGGCGCTCGTCAGGCCGACTGCGATCGCGCCGAACAGGAAGAGCAGACTCGCCACGGCGCGGTGCACCGTCGCGATGACGCGCCACGAAATCGGAACACGTTGTCCGGGCGACACGGCGGCGGCAGCCCGGACCACGCGCCGCGGTTCCCTGCGAACCGGCGAATCATCCGTCCTCCGTCCGCAGTCGGGACATCCGTCGGTGGAGGACTCCACGAGACGGCCGCCACAGTGTGGACAGTGACCACCACGCAGGTTGTAGAGCGATCGTGCCACCACCGGCTCCCCGCAGTCGAGTCGTTGCGGCTCCCCAGTGTATCGTCCGCCGGTTCCCGGGCACAACGTCCGGGTGGCGGCGCGTTCGGTTCCTCGAGATCACCTGCACAACGCCCGGGGCCGTCCGGGGGGCGAAGAGCGAACATCGTGCCGGGAAAAAAAGTCACGAATCCGCGGGGATTTCGAGATTCCGGTGAACCAGTCCGACTCCTCGGCGGTCCAATGCACGCATCAGGCCCCGCGACCCGAGGACCGCCCATGACTGACGAGCAACTCTTTCGCCGGTTTCAGGACGGTGACGACTCCGCCCTGGGCGAACTGGCCGGGAGATACGAAACCGCCCTGCTCGGCCTCGCCTGCGGGTTGCTCTCGGGCCGGCGCGACCTGGCCTGCGATGCGGTTCAGGACGCGTGGCTGCGCGTCATCCGTTACCGCAGTTCCTTTCGCGGGGACAGTTCGTTCAGAACCTGGCTCTACCGGGTCACGGTCAACGCCTGCCGGACCCTCCAGCAACGCCGGAGCCGGCACAATGAGCGACACCAGGCGTTCGCGGAGTCGGGGCAGATCCGTTCCGACTCCGACTTTCCCCCACCGTCGCCCGATGATCCGGCGACACTTCGAGCGGCGGTCGACCGGCTCGGTTCCGCTCAGCGCGAACTCATCCTGCTCTGTTATCCCCGCGATCTCACGCTGGCTCAGGTGGCGGACGTTCTCGAGATTCCGCTCGGAACGGTCAAGTCACGACTGAACGCGGCCCTGAAGGATCTGCGGACCCGTCTCAACCGAGAGGTGGCGACATGAACACGCCCGAACCCGAAAAACTCGAACAGGATCTTCGCCGGTTGACGGAGTGGCGCGGCGAACCGGCCGGACTGTGGCGGCGCGCCCTTGCCGCTGAACGCAGCGGCCGGGGCGACGATTCGGCCCGTGAAGAGACTGAAGGGGCTCAGCAGGCCGCCTCCGATGTCGCGGCGACACGGCGCTTTCGTCCCGCGACCCTCGCGGCCGCGGCGGTCCTGCTCCTGACCGCGAGTGTCGGCCTGGTCAGTGTGTTTTTCCCGGGGCAGACGGCAGATGAGCCCCTCGTCTCCATCCGCTCACCCGAACCCGAACGCTCATCGCCTCCAACCGGCGAGCTGGAGATGCCCGCCCGGCGGAGAGAGCCCCCCGCACCGCCGGCGCCCGGGGCCACCGGCAGCGGAAGTGGCACTGGCAGCATCGATCTGGAGTTCGGCGTTCCGCGCCATGTCGTTCATCGGATCACGCTCGAACTGCTCGTCCCTGATGCCCGCAGCGCCTTCACCCTGGCATCGACCCTCATCAGTGAAGCCCGGGGCGAGTTCATCGAACAGTCGACACTGTCTGACAGCCGGGACGGTCTGCGGGGTTCGCTCACACTTCGTGTCCGCAGCGATCGGATCGGCGAGGTCATGACCGAACTCCGTGAACTCGGCGAGGTCTCCCGGGAGAGCTCCCGCGGCGAGGACGTCACCCGCGAGGTGGTCGACCTCGAAGCCCGCCTGCGGAACGAGCGATCGATCGAGGATGAACTGCTGCGACTGCTCCG
>SLDM01000123.1 GCA_007125255.1 Phycisphaerales bacterium | reverse complement strand
TTTCGAGCTCAAGTATCGTATTCGCGATGCTCATGGAGAAATCAAATGGCTCTGGGAAAGAGGCCTGGGGGTTTTAGGTGAGAACGACGAGCTGAAGTACCTTGAAGGATTCATTACCGACATCAGCCGGCAGCACCGGAACGAACTCGAACTACAGAAGCGGAATCGTGATCTCCAGCTCATCCTCGTCAACTCACCCGATGTGATCGTGCGCTACGACCTGAATCTCACGTTTCTATACCTCAATCCCTCCGCCGCCACTGTGTTCGGGGCACCCGCAGAGGCGTTGATCGGTCGGCGGCTGCACGACACGAGGTTCTCCCGGCGGGTGGTCGATGATTGGACCGGTTACGTGCGGGACACCGCACGATTCGGCCGCGAGCGGCGGTTTGAGTACAGAATCGATCTCAACGGCGTGAGCACCTACTTTGACTGCCACCTCGTGCCGGAGCCGAATGATGAAGGCGTGATCACCTCGGTACTCTGCCTTTCTCGCAATATCACCCAGCGCAAACAGGCGGAACTCAATCTGCGCCACGCCAACTCGTTGCAGCGGTTGCTGCTGCGCGAGCTGGATCACCGCGTGCGCAACAATCTCGCATCTCTGGTGGCGCTGGTCGACCTCTCCAGCCACGATGCCGCCTCGGTCAGTGAACTTGCCGAGTCGATGCGCGGGCGGGTGCTCGCCATGTCATCCGTGCACGATCTTCTGTCGCAAGGTCACTGGGCTTCTCTGGATCTGCGTCATCTGATCCGGTCGCTCTTGCCGCTCGACCTCTCCTCACGCGTCGATCTTGACGGCCCCGACGCGCGCATCGCCGCCAACCAGAGCACCGCGCTCGGCATGGTGTTGCAGGAACTCATCGCCAACAGCCTCAAGCACGGCTCGCTCACCGTTCCGGCCGGCACCGTGACCGTGCGCTGGGACCTTGCCCCCGTCGACGACGACTCTGCGGGTGCTCAGCAACTCATCCTGAACTGGATCGAATCGGGTGGACCACCGGTTCAGCCGCAGCGGACGCCGGGCATCGGAACCGGGCTGATCCAGGGGATCGTGCGAAGCGAACTGCGCGGACAGGTCGAACTCGGCTACCCCGTCGAAGGAGCGCGGCACCACTTCGAGCTGCAACTGGAGGAATCCGCAACGCCCCACGATGACGCCAGTACACAGTCATCGGGCCCCCTTCCCTTGTGACGGATGCCACGGCATCCTGCGCTCCCTTCCGCTCATGGCTCGACGCACCCTGCTGACACATCTGATCTTCGGTTTCTCCGGTCTTGCGGGACTGGGCTACCAGATCGTCTGGGCGCGACAGTTTGCCGTCGGCCTCGGCCACGAGTTGCCGAGCGTGTTTGCGGTGATCGTCGCCTTCTTCGGCGGCCTCGCGCTCGGCGCGTGGGGACTTGACGGATCGATCGGCCGCAGCCGCCATCCCGAGCGCTGGTACGCCGCGCTCGAGTTCCTGATTGCCGGCTGGGCGCTGATCACGATCGCGCTCATCCCCTCGGTCAATGCATTCGCGCCCGGCCTGATCGGCGTGGAGCCCAACCCGGTGGTGCACTGGGCGTGGGCGCTGGGACTGCCGTTCATCACGCTCCTCCCCGCGACGATGGCGATGGGCGCGACGCTCCCGGCCCTCGAGCGGTTCGTCGCGGCCCTGCGCTCACGCGGCCGCACGGTTGCCGGGCTGTATGCCGCCAACACGATCGGTGCGGCGGCAGGCGTCCTGTGTACGGCGTTTCTGCTTCTGCCGAGTTTCGGTGTGGTGAGAAGCATGGTCGTGCTCGCCGCGCTCAACGTGCTCTGCGCCATCGGCATCCTGCTGGTGCGTCCGCCCGGCGGCCCGATCGCCCCGCCCCGACTGAAACCGATTCAAGACGGCATCGGCCAGGTGCGTCTGGGGCTGACGCTCTTCGTGACCGGCGCGCTGGGCATCGGGTACGAGGTTCTCGGTGTGCGGGTCTTGGCGCAGGTCATGCAGAACACCGTGTACAGCTTCGCCTGCGCGCTGGCGGTCTATCTCGTTTTCACATCTCTCGGCGCGGTGGTCTACCACCAGCGCTGGCGCGCGCTTCCGTTCCGGCCTCTGCTCGGATCACTGATGATCGCCCTCTCGGCAACGTGCCTGCTGGGCATTCTCGTTCTGGCCCGCGGACCGGAGCTGCACCACGGATTTCAGAATCTGATCGGCGGCGGGTTTGGTGGTGCGATACTCGCGGAGATGACGCTGGCGGTACTGGTGTTCGGTGCCCCGTCATTCCTGATGGGCGCGCTCTTCTCCCATCTCGTCGAGGCGGCGAAACACGAGCGCGGCGGCGTCGGCCGGGCACTGGGCATCAATACGCTCGGCGGTATGGTCGGCCCGATCGTCTTCGGCATCGTGTTGCTGCCGCTGGCCGGAGCGCGCCATGCCCTGGCCGCGCTGGCGCTGATCTACCTGGTCTTTCTGCCCGAGAGACGTCCGAACGCCCTCGCCCCCGCGCTGGTGCCGCTCGCCCTGCTGCTGCTGCTGCCGGCCAATCTCGTGCTGGTAACGACCGCCCCCGACGGACGCGTGATCGATTACCGTGAAGGCATCCTCGGTGCGATTGCGATCGTCGAGGATGAGCAGCGCAACCGCGCTCTCAAGGTCAACAACCAGTTCGACATGGGCAGTACGGTCAGCGTTTTTCTGGAACGTCGCCTTGCTCACGTTCCGCTGCTGCTCCACGAAGATCCGCGCACTGCGCTCTTTCTCGGTGTGGGGACGGGGATCACCATGGGCGCAGCCACGATTCACCCCGATCTGGAACTGACCGGCGTGGAACTGGTGCCTGAGATCATCGAATTGATGGATCACTTCGAACACGCCAACGAACGCGTCCACCGCCGCGCGGGCTCAAGAATGCGCGCCGCCGATGCGCGCCGGTATGTCCGGGCAAGCCGGGAGCAGTACGATGTCATCATTGCCGATCTGTACCACCCGGCCCGGGACGGCGCGGGCTCGCTCTACACGGTGGAACACTTCCGCGCGATTCGTGACCGCCTCGCCGATGGCGGCCTCTTCTGTCAGTGGCTGCCGGTGTATCAGCTCGATGAAGAGATGCTGCGCGTGATCATTCGGTCGTTCCTGGAGGTGTATCCCGACGGCTACGCGGTCCTCGCCTCGTACAACGTCGAGACGCCCTGCCTCGGCCTGATTGCGCGCCGCTCGGCTGAACCCCCTTTGCGCGAAGACTTGTTCGGGGAAGAGTGGTTCGACCGGCGCGTGCAAGCCCGCGAACTACTTCCCCTGCTCCAGCAGCAGCAGCAGGCGCTTTACGAACCGTTTGCGCTCTTCGGTACATTGATCGCCGATGCGGGCGGCCTGCGCGCGTACGCCGGCGACGGACCGCTCAACACCGATCAGTTTCCGGTCGTGACCTACGGTGCGCCGCGATACGCGTACGTGCCGCACGAACCGCCGGCGGATCGCCTGAATCGCCTGTTGTCCGTGACCTCTTCCACGGCCGCGTCGCTGCTCGAACCCCGGCACGAACGGTTCGTTGAGCGCATGCGCGATGTGCATGTCGCCCGGGATCTCTACCTGCGCGGTGAGGCGCAACGTCTGCAGGGCCGCCGCGATGCGGCGATCGCGGAGTACGTGGCCAGCGCCGCCCGCAGCCGGGACTTTAAGACGAGCTACGTCGTGGCGCTGGGCCTCCTGAGGGAAGTGGCGCGGGAGGATGAGGTCGCGGCGCGGGAAGGGCTGCGCGGCCTGGTGCGGGCGCGGCCGGATCGGCCCGAAGCCGAATCGTTCCTTCGTACTCTTGAATCGCGTTGATCACGCGGTGAGGTGTGACCGCTCGGCAAGGGCTTCGAGGGTGGCCTGCGCCGCGCCGGAGTCGATTGTCTCCGCGGCCTTTGCCACGCCGGCCTGAAAATCACCGACCGCCCCCGCCGCGACCAGGGCGGCGGCGGCATTGAGCAGCGTCATCGAGCGGGCCGGGCCGGTTTCGCGTCCATCCACGATCTGCCGGATCATCTCCGCCGCGTGCTCCAGGTCGCGCGCGGTCACGGCCTCGCGCGGTGCTTCCTGCAACCCGAAATCGCCCGGCGCAATGCGCTCTTCGCGGACGCGCCCGGCATCGGCGATCATCAGCCGCGTCGGCGCGGAGATCGAGATCTCGTCGAGCCCGTCTTCGCTGTGGACGACGATCGCGCGCACCGCGCCGAGGGCCGCGAGCGCTTCGGCGATCGGGCGCAGGAACCGCGCATCGTAGACGCCCATGAGCTGACGCCGGGCGCCGGCGGGGTTGGTCAGCGGTCCGAGCAGGTTGAAGATCGTGGGGAATCCGAGGGCCAGGCGCACCGGCATCACGTGTTTCGTGGCCGGGTGATGGTGGATCGCAAAGCAGAAGCAGACGCCGATTTCGTCGAGACACCGCGCCTGGACGGCGCGGTCGGCATCGACGTTCACCCCGAGCTGGCGGAGGACCTCCGCCGAACCGCGGCCGGTGCGGGACCGGTTGCCGTGCTTGGCGACCCGCGCCCCCGCCGCGGCCGCCACGATGGCCGCGGCCGTCGAGACATTGAACGTCTTCGGCGCGCCGCCGGTGCCGGCGGTGTCGAGCAGGTCTTCGGGGTCGTGCGCGGAGGGCACCGCATCGACGTGAGCCCGCATGACTTGCGCGGCGCCGAGAATCTCTTCCGCCGTCGGCGTGCGGGTGGCGAGCAGCGCGAGCAGCGCGCCCATCTCCCCCTGGTGCGTCCGCCCCGTCATCATCGCTTCGAAGGCGGCGGCGGTCTGCGCGGCGCTCAGCGTTCCGCCGGCGAGGAGAATTTTCAGTGCCGGCGTCAGGTCCGCCGGGACGGCCGGGCGGGGAAACTCCGGCGGCGCGGCCGGATCCGCGTTCGGGTTCGGGGCACCGGCGTTCTTGCTGATGTCGGATGATCGGCGGGAGTCGGTCATGGCGGTGGAGTCAGATTCCCTCAGGATTCGCGGTTCGCGGCGGGGGGTGGCGGGGGGGCGACCGGAGGCAGGCGCAGGCAACAACCTCTCCTTTCAATGGCTATCGGCCGGTGACGGACCCGGCATCAGCGTGATACGCTACCCGCTTCACACCATGTCCGTCCTCCTCGCCAACGCGTATCTGCATTCGCTCGATCCGATCCTGCTGCCGATCTCGGGCGATTTTGCCATCCGCTGGTACGGGCTGTCGTATATCGCCGGCTTCCTGATCGGCTGGCTGATCCTCTGGGGGATGGCCAGGACGCACCGCAGCATCATTGCCGCCGAACGGGTGAGTGATCTGATTTTCGCGGTCATCATCGGCGTGCTCGTCGGCGGACGGCTGGGGTACGCGCTTTTTTACCAGCCCTCGCTGCTGATCGACTTTTCCGGCAACTTTCCCTTCTGGGGCGTGCTGGCCCTGAACAAAGGCGGGATGGCGAGTCACGGGGGGATCATCGGCGTCATCCTCGCCGGGTGGTGGTTCTCGCGCCGGGAGAAGACGCCGTTTCTTCATACCCTGGACGTGGCGGCGATCGCGTGCACGCCGGGGCTCTTCCTCGGCCGGATCGCCAACTTCATCAACGCCGAGCTCTGGGGACGTCCCCTGCCCGAGACGATGCAGGCCGCCCCGCCGTGGTGGAGCGTCAAGTATCCCCAGGAAGTCTACCGCTGGTCAGCGGAGCAGCTCGCGGCGTTGCGAGAGATCGTCCCTGAAGTCGGCCTCTCCGCGCGGCAGTGGGATCAGGCGGTCGCCATTGCCGAACGCCCGGAACCGGCGCGGGAA
>SLDM01000437.1 GCA_007125255.1 Phycisphaerales bacterium | reverse complement strand
TCCGCCTCGATTGGGAGGGGCTGGCGAGTGGTTGCACACCTTGTCCTTCGGGACCGGGGGTGGCACCCGAATCGAGGTGGAGCTTTCAAGGTGACCCACCACCCTCGGCCGCGCACTTGGCCAATAACGCTTGACCTCGCCCTCGCTTGTGCTATGCTAGCATGTCTTTACCCGGCCCAACGGCAGGGGCGGGGTGCGCTGCTCCGAAACTGATTCGAAGCAAATTCGAACAGCCTTCGGCCCGCGGCGCCAACCCCATATCGGTCGGATTTGTGGCCTCTGCCTCACCGCCCACCCGATAGCAGACCTGTTCCCGGGCCCCCACCCGGCCAGGCTCCCCTGAACGTCGGCATCCGAGAAGTCACGCGACGCGAGCACAGCCCCGTCGGCTGCGTTGTATTGCAGAATTGCAAGCAAAGAGGGTTCGACCATGAGCACCGCCACCAAGTCTTCCGCCAGCAGCAACCGGCTCGGCCGCCTCGAGCGGACGCGCAACTTCGGCATTTGCGCCCACATCGACGCCGGCAAGACCACCGTCACCGAGCGCGTCCTCTATTACTCCGGCAAGACCTACAAAATGGGCGAGGTCCACGAAGGCACCGCCACCATGGACTTCCTTGAAGACGAGCAGTCGCGCGGCATCACCATTCAGTCCGCCGCCACCACCTGCCCGTGGGAACGCGACGGTACGTGGTACAAGATCAACCTCATCGACACCCCCGGCCACGTCGACTTCACGATCGAAGTGGAGCGTTCACTCCGCGTGCTCGACGGTGCCGTGGCCGTCTTTGACGCCAAGGAAGGCGTCGAAGCCCAGTCCGAAACCGTCTGGCGTCAGGCCGACCGCTACAAAGTCCCGCGCCTCTGCTTCATCAACAAGATGGACAAGATCGGCGCCGACTTCGAGTACTCCTTCAAGACCATCAAGGACCGCCTCGGCGCCAACCCGATTGCCGTCCAGTACCCCATCGGCTCCAGCGATGAATTCGAAGGCATCATCGACCTCCTCGACCTGCGCGCGTTCTACTTTGACGCCGGCGAACTCGGCTCCGTCGTCGAGGAACGCGACATCCCCGAGCATCTCCAGGAAACCGCCGAACTCTGGCGGCATGAGCTCATCGAAAAGGCCGTGGAACTCGATGATTCCCTGATGGAAAAGTATCTCGAAGATGAGAACTCCCTCACCGTCGACGAGATCAAGGCCGCCCTCCGCAAGGGCACCATCGCCCGCGAGTGCAACCCCGTCTTCTGCGGCTCCGCCCTCAAGTACATCGGCGTGCAGCGCGTTCTCAACGGCGTCATCGATTACCTGCCCCATCCGACCGAAGTGCCGGAAGTGGAAGGCGTTGATCCCAAGGACGAAGACAAGAAGCTCACCCGGGCGCACGATGCCGACGCCCCCTTCTCCGGCCTGGTCTTCAAGGTCGTCTCCGACGTGCACGGCGACCTGACCTACCTCCGCATCTATTCCGGCAAGATCGAGAAGGGCATGCGCGTGCTCAACCCGAGCAACGGCAAGAAGGAGAACGTCTCGCGCATCTTCGAGATGCACGCCAAGGATCGCCAGGCCCTCGACTTCGCCGCCGCCGGCCAGATCGTTGCCGTCATCGGCCTCAAGAACTCCGTCACCGGTGACACGCTCTGTGATCCGGACAAACCGATCATTCTCGAGAAGATGGACTTCCCCGAGCCGGTGATCTCGATGTCGATCGAGCCGGCCACCAACGACGACAAGAAGAAGCTCTCCGAGGCGCTGACCACGATCCGCCGCGAAGACCCCTCCTTCCGCACGAATTACAACGATGAGACCGGCGAGACGATCATCGCCGGCATGGGTGAGCTTCACCTCGAAGTCATCAAGAACAAGCTGCTGCGGGACATGAAGATCAACGTCCGCGTCGGCAAGCCGCGCGTCAGCTACCGCGAAACGATCGTCGGCGTCGCCAAGGACGTTCGCGGCAAGTTCGTCAAGCAGACCGGCGGC
This sequence comes from Phycisphaerales bacterium, assembly GCA_007125255.1. GTDB lineage: Bacteria > Planctomycetota > Phycisphaerae > Phycisphaerales > SM1A02 > SKZB01. The sequence goes on along the minus strand of SLDM01000437.1, from coordinate 3,781 downwards.
CGCGGCCAGTACGGCGATGCGGTCGTGACCGTCGCGCCGATCACGCCCGCCGAAGCCGAAGCCGAAGGACTCAAGATGGTCAACGGCATCGTCTTCATCGACAAGATCTCCCAGGGCGTCATTCCCCGCGAGTACATCTCGTCGGTCGAGTACGGCGTGCGGATGGCCGCCGGGGCCGGCATTCTCGGCGGGTACCCCGTCCAGAACGTCAAGTGCGAACTGGTCTTCGGTTCCTACCACGATGTCGACTCCTCACAGGTCGCCTTCGAACAGGCCGGCGCGCTCGCCTTCCGGCAGGCGTGCACCCAGGCGGGTCTTGCCCTGCTCGAGCCGATCATGAAGGTCACGATCGTGACCCCGGATGAATACTTCGGTTCGGTCTCCGGCGACCTCGCATCTCGTCGAGGCCAGATCAACGATTCGGAACTTCGCGGCCCGGTGCGCGTCATCACCGCCGAGGTCCCGCTGTCGGAAATGTTCGGCTACACCACCGTGCTCCGCGGCATGACCCAGGGCCGCGCGACCAGCACCATGGAACCGGCCGCCTACCGCCAGATGCCCGACCGCCTCAAGGACGAAGTCCTCGCTCAGGCGTAACGAATCGCCACGGCCCGGGCAACCACCCCCACCGCACCCATCAAGCCCAGGGATCAGAATCCCTGGGCTTTTTCCTGCGCCGCATCTGCCGCGTCGGAGACCAGCTCCCGGCCGGGAATCGGTCGGCACCGGCAAGATCGCGCACGTCGGGCACGGCGCCCCGTTACGGCGCCCCGTTACGGCGCCCCGGTCACCGGCCCGGAGAGCCGCGCTTTCCACGCCTCTGCGCGTCGGTCGTAGCCGAGCTCCGGCTCCGCCTGGTGCCAGCTGGTGTAGAGACGCCACGCCAGCTCCGCCGCGGCGATCGCGCCCGGATGATCCTCCCCCTGCTCCGCCCGCGCCGCTTCGTAGTGCTCCAGGCAAAGGGTCTCCGCCCGGGCAAAGTCGCGGCGACCCACGCGCACTTCGAACAGATTGCGCATGACGGTGAGGGTGTTTCGGTGATGGGTTCCGTAGAGCGCCCGGCGACCCGCGTACACCTGCCCGTACATCGCATCCGCCTCCTCCAGTCGACCTCGAAGCTGCATCAGTCCGCCCAGCGCGTTGAGGGCCGCCAGCGTCTCGGCCCGGTCCGCCCCCAGTTTCTCAAGTTGATGCTGATAGACCCGCACGATGAACGGCTCGGCTTCATCCAGCCGCCCCTGCGATTGCAGCAGAATGCCCAGGTTCAACTCCAGGGTCAACGTGGTCGAATGATCGGGACCGGACACGCGGCGGCGAACGTCCAGCATCTCACGATACATCGCCTCCGCGTCATCCAGCCGACCCGAGCGGCGATACACCAGCGCCAGGTTGTTCATGGCGATCATCGTGTGGGGATGCCGGCGCCCCAGCAGGGCTTCGCGGCGGGCGACGACCTCGGCGAGATCGGCCTCGGCTTCCTCCAGGCGACCCAGACGCATTCGAATGATGCCGCGATCGTTCAACGCCGTCAGCACGTGATTGTCATCGACCCCCAGCAGACGACTTCGGATTTCGTACGTTCGGCCCATCAGGCTCTCCGCCTCGTCCAGATCACCGCGAACCAGGGCCAGCCGGGCCTTCTCAATGAACAGATCGGCTTGCGCGATGTCTTCCGAGACCCGCTCCGCACCGCGCCGCAACGCCAGGTCAACCTCGCGCTCGGCTTCATCGTGGCGGTGCTGCAGTCGCAGCGTCCTGATGTAGCCGACCTGGGCATGACGCGTGTCGAGGTGAAAATCTCCCAGCGCGCTTCGCAAGCCGTGGTAAGCCCGGCGGTATTCCACCTCCGCCTCCGCGAAGCGCTCGTCCAGTTCGATGAATCCGGCGACGCGGCAGAGCGATCGCAGCGTGTCGGGATGATCATCCCCCAGTTCGCGGCGCCGCAGTTCGTGCGCCCGGCGACTATGCGCTTCTCCCGGCGCATACATGCCGACGTTGCCACAGATCACGGCCAGCGCGTAGCGCAACGAAGCTTCGACGAGCGGCTGATCAAGAAACCGCTTCTCCAGTGCCGCCGATGCGCGGCGGAGTATATGCTCATCAAAGACCTCGCGGGCGAGATCCGTCGGAGCGATCCCCCGCCAGATCCGATCGAAATTCTCAAGCGTTCGCGCCGCTTCCTCCTCATCGACCTCGCCGGCGCGCAGAGATTCGCGCAGCCGCTCTTCCATGCGGCTCTGCATCGTCAGACCCATGGCTTCGATATTGATCTCGTCGAACATGCCCGTCTGGAACTGCAACATCTCCGAAAGTTGCGCTTCCCGCTCTTCGGCAATGCGCCGCTGCTCCGACTCCCGCCAGGCGTAGCGCACCGAGATCCCGCTGGCCAGAATCAGCATGAGCACGATCACGGCGGCCGCCACGACGGCCGCCTGGTGACGAATCGCCAGTTTGCGAAGTCGATACCACGTGCTCGGTGGGCCGGCACTCACCGGCAGATTCTCCAGCGCACGACGGAGATCCGTCGCCAGCAGGCCCGCGGATTCATACCGCCAAGCGGGCTCCTTCTCCAGGCACTTCATGACGATCCAGTCGAGTTCGCCCCGAAGTCGGCGGCGCAGGGCTCCCTTCTCCGTACTTCGCCTTTCGGCGCACTGCCGCGCTTCTGAATCCGAGAGCCGGGCGAGACGCGATGCCGGCCGGATCACGTCACCATCACAGATCATCCGCTGCATGTCCGGCAGGGACGCCGTTTCCAGCGCGTTGCGTGCGACCGGTGTATCACCGGTGAGCAGTTCGTAGAGTACCGCTCCGAGTGAGTAGACATCACTGCGCGTGTCGATCAGATCGTTCCTGCCCGACGCCTGCTCCGGACTCATGTAAGCCGGCGTGCCGATCAGCGACCCGAAAGCGGTCAGCCGCGCATCCTCGCGGGCGGCGGAATGAATGGCCCGGGCGATCCCGAAGTCGATGATGCGGGGAAGTGATGCGTCGCCGTGCCGCTCAACGACCAGATTCGATGGCTTGAGATCGCGGTGAATCACGCCCTTCATGTGGGCGTACTGCACGATCTGACACACCCTGATGAACAGCTCGACCCGCTCCGGCACGGTCATGCGCAGCCGGTCGCAGTGCTCGGTGATCGACTCGCCCCGGACCAGTTCCATGACAAAGTACGGCAGGCCGCGATCCGTCACGCCCCCATCGAGGACTTTCACCACGCCGGGATGGTCCATCATCGCCAGCGTCTGCCGCTCGGCCTCAAACCGGGCGACAATCGCCCGCGAATCCATGCCGGGCTTGATGACCTTCAAGGCGACTTCCCGCTGCACCGGTTCGGTCTGTTCGGCCAGGTACACCGTCCCCATGCCGCCCTCCCCCAGGACGCGCCGGATGTGATAGCGGCCGATGCGGTCCGGATGGGTCGGGGACGCGCCGGGGCCCGGCGCGGAGACCTGGCCGACCAGGCTTCGGTCCAGGGCGAGCCTCGCTTCATCGATCGCTTGATCGGGCTGCTCGTGCGCGTCCAGCAACTGCCGCAACTCTGCCGCGAGTTCAGGATCACGCGAGGCAATCTCCCCGAGGTAGCGCTTCTGTCGGTCCGGCGTCATCGACCGCGCGGACTCAAAGCCCGCGCCCAACCGCTTGAAACGCTCCGCATCCACGTCATCCGCCTCCGGTCAGACGTGACCGCAGCCACGCCCGGGCCATGAACCAGTCCGACTCGACGGTCCGGTGGGAGACCGCCAGCGCCTCGGCAACCTCACCGCAGGTCAGACCG
>SLDM01000517.1 GCA_007125255.1 Phycisphaerales bacterium | reverse complement strand
GTGTGGGAGGATGTTGGGAGGATGTCCAGTACCGAGGCGTTGCCCGCCGGTAAAACAACGATCGGCGGATGGCCAACGTGAGTGTCCGGCGCGACAAACGATCCATTGGTATGTCCAGCATCACCAGCCGCCCCCGTCATCTGTTCGCCGCCGCCCTTGCGCTGATCTTCGTGGTGGCGTTCATGCCCGCCGGATGGCTCGGCTGGACCGGCGATGTCGCGCGGGTCTTCGGAATCGTCCTGAATCCCTTCCAGCAGTTCGGCAACTCCATGGCCGCCTTTCTTCAGCCGGAACGCGATATCGCCATCCGGCGGGGCAGCACCGGGGAGCGGCAACTCCTGCAGGATCTGCAGAACTTCGAGCGACTCTGGCAGGAAGCGCGCCTGCACATCGAGCAACTCGAAGAGCAGCTTGAAGAGCTGCAGCGCATTCCCCTGACCGATGAACGCCGCGCGGTCGTCCCGCTGACGGCGCAGATCACCGGCCGGAATCCGCGGGGACAGGAAACGGTCGTCCGCCTGAACCGCGGGAGCCGCTCCGGCGTGGAGCGCGACAATGTCGCGGTCTTCGGCGGGGTGCATCTGATCGGAAGAGTCATCAACACCGGGACGGTGCAGTCGGAGATGAGACCGATCACCCATCCGGACACGCCCCCGATCACCGTGCGCATTCTGCCCATCGACCAGCCGCAGAAGCCGATCGATGAGGGCGTGCGGGCTCTGCTCGAACCGCGCGGCGATGGGACTTTCCGCTGTGAGATCGAACGCCTGCACACGGTCAACGAGGGCGATCTCGTCCGCCTGGCGGCCAACGACTGGCCGTCGGCGGCGCAGGCGATGGTCGTCGGGACCGTCACCAGCGTACGGCAGAGTGACCGCAACCCGCTCAAGAAGATCGTCATCGTCACCCCGCGTTTCAGAACGTTCGAGCTTTCGTTCGTCAATCTGCTGGTCGACCGGCGGACGCGCGGGGGCGAGGAAGGGGGGCGGGGCTGATGCGGTGGCTTGTTTTCGGCGTCGTCGCCTTTCTCCTGCTCGTCCTTGATACGAGCTTCGTCACGGTCATGCAGGTGCGCAACATCGCGCCGCTGCTTTCGATCGTGCTGCTGGTGTACGTCTGCCTCTTCGCCTCGCGAACGAGTTCGCTGATCGCGTGCCTGAGCCTCGGCCTGGCGATGGACCTGGCCGTCCCCCCGCTGAGTACGCCCGGCGAAGCGACCGTCACCCTCATCGGACCGCATGCCCTGGGCTTTCTCTTTGCCGGGTACCTGGTCCTCCAGGTGCGCACCATGGTCTTCCGTCAGCGGGTGGTGACGCTGGCGGTCCTGAGCTTCGTCGCGACGCTCGCGGCGGCGGTGGTGATGACCGCGATCTACGTCATTCGGAGCTGGTACGGAGAGGGCGTGATCTACCCGACCTATCCCTCGGCGATGTGGTCGATGGTGCGGTGGGGTGGCATCGCGCTGTACTCGGCGCTCATTGCCCTTCCGCTCGGCTGGGTTCTCCTCACGACGACACCGATCTGGCAGTTCAGCGCCGCCCACAATCACCGTTCGAACTGGCGGTGAGAGTGGCGTATCCCGCCTCCGTCACGGTACCCTTTCACTTATGCCGCGGATGATCATTTTCGACGATGGACGGGGGCAGTTCGGCCCGATGACCGATCTACGCGCCAGCTTCGAGCTGCGCACGGGCATGCTGACCACGGCGGGGCGCCTCAAGCAGGGCCGGCCGAAACAGCTCGCCGGCTACTGGGTGCCCTCGCACCTGCGGGCGGTCGTGGCCGAGCGGGCCGATGCGCCGGTCAACGCGCTCTCCGAGGATGACGAGACGGTGCTCTGCGTCAACGGCCGCTGGTCGCTCCCCGAAGATGATCTCACCCCCGAGGTGGGCCACGGCCTCATCGAGCCCGAGACCGGGGATGTCATCATCGCGCACCTGCGCCGCGCCGATGCGGAGTTCTTTCTCACGAGCGGCGATCTGCCGGAACGAGCGCAGGTGAAGGATTACGACGAGCGCGTGCTGTTCCGGTACCCCTGGGACATCATCGGCCTGGCGTGGCGCACGATTCCCCACGACATCATCCAGACCCGGATGCTCGAAGCGGGCGTACCCGAATCGAACATCGACACGATGGGCGAACACCCGATCGAGATCCACGACTCCGCCCGGATCGCGCCGCACGTGGTGCTCGATGCCTCCCAGGGCCCGATCGTGGTTCAGGAGCGCGCGGTCATCCGGCCCGGTGCGGTTCTGTGCGGGCCGTGTTCCGTCGGGCGCGATTCCACCGTGATCGACCGCGCCCACATCAAAGCCAACACCGCCATCGGACCGCACTGCAAGGTCGGCGGCGAGGTCGGCGCGACCATTTTCCAGGGTTATTCGAACAAGGCGCACGACGGACATCTCGGCGATTCGTGGGTCGGCAAGTGGGTCAACTTCGGCGCGGGCACGACCAACTCCAACCTGCTCAATACCTACGGCGAGGTCGCGATGCGCCTCGAACCGGACGGCCCGCGAAGGCGGAGCGGGCTGAACTTTCTCGGCACGATCGCCGGCGATCATGCCAAGTTCGCCATCGGCACGCGGATCATGACCGGCACGGTCATCGGCACCGGCGCGATGATCGCCACCAGCGTCCCGCCGCCCACCACCGTCAAACGCTTCGCCTGGCTGACCGATGACGGGGAGCGGGTCTACCGTTATGACAAGTTCGTCGAGGTAGTGCGGGCGGTCATGGAGCGCCGGCGGAAGACGCCGAGTGAGGCGTCTCTGACGCTGTTGCGCGAGGTGTATGATCGATTTACTGGGGGGGAAGTAACGAAGTAACGAAGTAACGAAGTGACGGAGGGACGGAGGCGAAGCGACGAAGCGACGAAGCGACGGAGCGACGAAGGGGCAGAGGGAAGAGAGGAGGGGTGACGTGGTCTGAGCGGAGCGAAGGCCACGTGGCGGCTCGACGGTCACCCGGATCGGGTTGATGGTCAATCGCGCAACCGCGTGGTCTTCGTAGCGGAGAGAAGGCACGGAGGCACGAAGGGACGAAGGGGAGGGGGAAAGGCATCGAGAGATCGAGGGGGGCCGACTGGGCGTCGTATATCGGTCGGGTGATCGTCCTTCCATCTCGCACGGCCGACTCGCTGCGCTCGCTGGCCGTGGCACCCTGCTGCATCACCCCGTCCGCCCCTCCGTCACTTTCCCTCCGTGCCTTCGTGCCTCCGTGCCTGCGTGCCTTGCTCTCCCCTTCGTTCCTCCCCCTGTACGCCATACTTTGCTCCGGTGATTGTCCTTCCATCTCGCACGGCCGACTCGCTTCGCTCGCTGGCCGTGGCACCCTGCTGCATCACCCCCTCTGCCCCTCCGTCACTTTCCCTCCGTGCCTACGTGCCTCCGTGCCTACGTGCCTCCGTGCCTTCCCTCCATCACTTCGTCCTCCTCCCGTACACTACCCCCATGCCTGAGGACGATTTTCGAACCCTCTATCTCATCGATGGACACGCGCAGTTCTTCCGCGCGTACCACGCCATCCGCACGCGCATGACCAGCCCGGTCACCAAAGAGCCGACGAACATGACCTACGGTTTCGTCGGCATGCTGCTGAAAGTCCTGCGCGACTACCGGCCGGATCACCTCGCCGTCGTCATCGACAAGAGCGGTGACCGTGAATCGTTCCGTTCGGAGATTTACCCTGAGTACAAGGCCAATCGGGATGCGCCGCCGGAAGACCTCCGGCCGCAGATCGAGCGCTGCCTCGAGGTATTGGAGATGATGAAGGTTCCCGTCCTCGGCGAGGAAGGGGTCGAGGCGGACGACGTCATCGCGTCGCTCGTGCGCAAGCTGCAGCGGGAAGAGCCGGAGCTGCGGATCCGGATCGTTTCGAAGGACAAGGACCTGACGCAGCTCGTCAATGACCGCACCGAGCTCTTCGATGTGCACACGGACAAGACGGTCGGGCCTTCGGAGATCTTCAAGACCGAAGGCGTCACCCCGGAGATGGTCCGCGACATACTTGCCCTGATGGGGGACAGTGTGGACAACATCCCCGGCGTGCCGGGCATCGGACCGAAGACTGCCGCCCAGCTCATCATTCAGTACGGTTCGATCGACAACCTGCTCGAGCATCTCGATGAGATCAAGGGCAAGCGGCGGGAGAATCTCGAAGCGTCGAAGGAGTTGCTCGATCTCAGCCGGCGACTGGTCGCGCTTAAGGAAGACATGGATGTCGCGCTCGACCTCGAGGCGGCCAGAGCCGACCCGAAGAAGCTCGATGCCGGGGCGCTGCTCGATGCGTTCCGCCGGCTCGGTTTCAACCGTTATCCGGATGAACTCCGGAAGATCATCGGCGGGGCCGCCGCTGACCGCGCTGGACTGGCCGGCAGGGGAGCCGGGGAAGCAGGGAGCGGGGAAGGCAAGGAGTCGGGGGGACGTGGGGGGGATGGCTTTGCCGATTCGCTCTTTGCGCCGGCTGCGACCGCGGCGGCGGCAGAAGTGCCGGTCGTCACGGCGGAAGCGGGGGTGTACCGCGCGGTCACCACCCGGAAGGAGCTCACCGAGCTGGTCAAGGAGATCCGGGCGGCCGGTCGTTTCGCAGTCGACACCGAGACCGATTCGCTCACGCCGATCGAGGCGGAATTGTGCGGCGTCGCGATCTCGATCGAGCCCGGGACCGGGGTGTACATTCCGGTGCGCTCGCCCGAGCCGGGAACGCATCTCGATGAAGGGACCGTCCTCGATGCGCTGCGGCCGCTGCTGGAAGATCCCAAGCTGACCAAGATCGGGCACAACCTCAAGTACGACATGAACGTGCTGCGCCGTCATGAACTGCAGCTCGCGGGGTTTACCGGTGGGCGCATCTTCGACACGATGGTTGCGAGCTACCTGATCGATGCGAGCCGGTCGAGTCACAAGCTGGATGTTCTCGCCCTCGCGCTGTTGAACCACGTCTGCACTCCGATCAGCGATCTCATCGGCAAGGGGAAGACGCAGCGGACGTTCGACACGGTTCCGCTGGAAGAGGCGACACCCTACGCCGCGGAGGATGCGGACATCACGCTGCGGCTCTACGAGGCGATGAAGCCGGAACTGGAGTCGATGGGTCTGCGCTCGCTGTTCGATGAGCTGGAGATGCCGCTCGTTGAAGTATTGGCGGAGCTGGAGTGGAATGGGATCACCGTCGATGCGGATGAGCTCGACCGGCAGCGCGAAAAGCTCATGAAGCGCATCGAAGCGCTGCGCGATGAGATTACTGAGGCCGGTTCGATTCCCTTCAATCCCGATTCGCCGAAGCAGCTCGCGGCGGTCCTCTTCAACAAGCCCGATCAGGAGCCGCCGGGGCTGGGGATCAAGCCGCTCAAGCGCGGCAAGACCGGCCCGTCGACCGATGTGGAGGTCCTGGAAAAGCTCGCCGCCGATCCGGCGGTGGAGAGCGAGCTGCCCCGGTTGATCGTGGAGTACCGCCAGCTCACCAAGCTGGTCAACACCTATCTCATTGCTTTGAAGGATGCGATCAACCCGCGCACCGGCCGGGTGCACGCGAGCTTTCACCAGACCGTCGCCGCGACGGGGCGATTGAGTTCATCCGATCCGAACCTGCAGAATATTCCCATCCGGACCGAGATCGGCCGGGAGATCCGCCGCGCGTTCCTCGCCCCGGAAGGCCGCGTGCTGCTCACCGCCGATTACTCGCAGATCGAACTGCGCCTGCTGGCGCATCTGTCGGAAGATGAGGGTCTGATCGAGGCCTTCCGGAACGATGCGGACATTCACCGCG
>SLDM01000344.1 GCA_007125255.1 Phycisphaerales bacterium | reverse complement strand
GAACCTCGTGCAGTCCTTCATCAGCGTCGGCGTCGAGCTCTGGCTGATCGAGCACCGACAGACCGGCGAGCGCATGTTCGTCAATCGCCGCGAGTTCGAAGTGCTTTTCGGCGAGGAACCATCCGACACCGCGAGAACCGGGCCGGGCGATGTCAGCGAGCAGGAGCTCACCCGTCTGGGGAAACGTCTCAAGCCGTTCATGGAATACATGGTTGGTTCGGCGGACGAGGAGCCACAGGACGGCCTGACCCGGCCGCGCACCGATGTGCGTCCCGAAATCACCCGTTCCGATCGGGGAAACTACCGGCTCATTCGCCAGGTCATCTCCAACGAACGGTTGCTGGTCGTCCGGGCCGAAGACGCGATTGAATACGGCCTGGCTCAGGCGAAGGTCCGCAACGAATCGGAACTGCTCGCGTACTTCGGCGCGCAGGACGTGGTGTATTACGACGAGAACTGGTCGGAAGAGCTGGCGCGGTTCCTGATGAGCTTTCCCGTTCGCATTTTCCTGATCGTCGTCTTCCTCGTCGGCTTCTTCGTCGAGATCGCGGCGCCGGGCACCGGCCTGTTCGGGCTGGCGGCCCTGGTTGCCCTGCTTCTGCTCTTCGGCGCCCCGATGTTGATGGGAATGGCGGCATGGTGGGGGTTGCTGCTCGTGGTCATCGGCATCGCGCTGGTGATGGTCGAACTGCTCCTGCTGCCCGGGGTGGGCGTGGTCGGCATTGCCGGCCTGCTCAGCCTGTTGTGCGGCATGGTCGGCGTGTTCGTCACCGGCGGGCTCGATACCGCGCAGGGCCAGCAGCAAATGCTGCTGGGACTGGTGGCGGTGCTCACGGCCTTCTTCGGTGCGGGCATCATCATCTGGCTGTTCGCGCGGCAGATGAAGTCGATCCCGCTCCTGAATCACCTCGTCCTGCGCACGGAGCTCAGCACTCCCGATGCCCTCAAGGCGCACGCGGATGCGCCGGAGCACGGGCAGCGTGAGCAGAGTGCGACCCGGGCAGCGGCGGCGGACAGTGCCGAGCGTTCGGACGATCAGGATGCATCGGATCCGGAGGACCAGCAGCCAGCGGATGAGTCCGATGACGGCGAGATCCGGGTCGGGCAGATCGGCCGGACGCGGACGGATCTGCGGCCCCACGGACGGGCGGACTTCGGCGGGCGGCTCTTCGAAGTACAATCGATCGACGGCTTCATCGAGGAAGGGACGCAGGTGCGCGTCACCGCGGTGGGCCGCTTTGTGATCGAGGTGGAGGTCGCCAGCGAATGAATCTCATGCTTGCGTCAGTGCTCGCGGAAACCGGCAACCAGACGCTGCTCTTCTGGGCGTTCGTGCTCGTGGGGGTGACCGTCGTGCTCGTGGCGATGGAACTGTTCATCCCCTCCGGCGGGATCATCGGCGGCATGGCCGGCGTCGCCGCCATCGGTTCGCTCGCGGCATTCTTCGTCTATGACACCAACATCGGCGTCATCGCGTTGCTCGCTTACCTGATCATCGCGCCGGTGGTGATCTACGGAATGTTCAAATTCTGGTTCAACTCCCCCTACGCCTCGAAGCTGATCCTCGGGGGCAGTGAGAGTGTGCGCGAGGATCCCCAGGAAGCGCTCTCCCAGGCCCAGCAGGCCCGCCTCCAGCGACTGGAGAAGCTCCGGGCGCTCATCGGCACGGAGGGGCAGACCGTGACCCCCCTGCGCCCGGTGGGCGTGGTCAAGATCAACGGCGAGCGGGTCGATGCGCTGGCCGAGAATGGAGCGATCGGCGACCGGACCCGCGTGATCGTGACCGACGTCTATGACAATCAGGTCAAAGTGCGTCCGGTCGAATCCTGAGCCGGACGGCAGGTGAGACGGCGTTTCGGTCCGTCTCGGGGGGTAGGCATCAAGGCATCAAGGCATCTGGGCATCTGGGCATCTGGGCATCGAGGGGTAGCGCGACGGCGATTTGCCTGGCCCCCTGGGTTCCAGCGCCCTCGGCGACATCGTCAACCCCTCCGTGCCTTCGTGCCCTCGAACTGTAATGAGCTGTTGCCGCCCGTAAGATCCACCCGGGGAAAATCTGATAAGCTACGATGTGCATCTCCGGGTGCATCGCCGGCCAGTGTTCCGGCGAACGCCTGGTTACGTTTCCGGTCCGCCGGGTTTGGTACCGCGCGTCTCCCGGGCGCCGGATTCGGCCTGATCTCTCTCTCCCCCTCGGGCAACACCCACGGGAAAGGTTCCGCATGTTCGATCAGTTTGTTCTCGCCAATACCGCGTTGATCCTCGGCATCCTGGCCGTGGTCGGCTTTGTGCTGCTGATTCTGATCGTCGTGGCAGCACAGTACATCTCACTCTACCTGCAGGCGTTGCTCTCCGGCGCGCGGGTCAACTTCATCTCCCTGATCATGATGCGGCTCCGGCGCGTGCAGCCGCGGGAGATTGTCTTCAACCGGATCAGCGCGAAGAAGGCCGGGCTGGAGATCTCGACCGACCTGCTCGAGTCGCACTATCTCGCCGGCGGCCGCGTGACCAACGTGACCCGCGCGATGATCGCGGCGGACAAGGCGAAGATCGACCTGCCGTGGGATCGGGCGACCGCCATCGATCTGGCCGGCCGCGACATTCTCGACGCGGTCAAGACCTCGGTCGACCCCAAGGTGATCGATTGCCCGAGTCCGAACTCCGGCAAGACGACGATCGACGCGGTCGCCAAGGACGGTATTCAACTCAAGGCCAAGGCCCGCGTGACCGTGCGGACCAACATCGCCCGGCTGGTCGGTGGTGCAACGGAAGAAACCATCATCGCCCGCGTCGGTGAAGGGATCATCTCGACCATCGGCTCGGCCTCGAGCCACCTGGCGGTGCTTGAGAATCCCGACAACATCTCCAAGACCGTGCTGGGCAAGGGACTCGACTCCGGTACGGCGTTCGAGATCCTGTCGATCGACATCGCGGATATCGACGTCGGTGAGAACATCGGCGCGAAGCTGCAGGCCGACCAGGCCGAGGCGGACAAGAAGCGCTTCCAGGCCGAGGCGGAAAAGCGTCGCGCGATGGCCGTGGCCGAGGAAGCCGAGCACAAGGCGGCGGTGCAGAAGAACCGCGCCCTGGTCGTGCTCGCCGAAGCCGAGGTGCCCAAGGCGATGGCGGAAGCGTTCCGCGAAGGCAACATGGGCATCATGGACTACTACCGCATGAAGAACATCGTGGCCGATACCTCGATGCGGGAGTCGATCTCCGGCGAAGGCGGATCGTCCGGCAGCAACAGCGGCCGATCGTCCTCGTCCTGATCCTGTTTTTCTTCGCATTCTCGCGTGCCCACGCTGCATGTCGTCATTCCTGTCTTCAATGAGCCGGAGACACTGCGCCCGTGCCTCGACCGCATTGTTGCGGTTTCGCTGCCGGAGAACTGGCATCCGCGCATCATCCTGGTTGACGACCACTCCCGCGCCGCGTCGTTTGCGGATGCCGAGAAACTGGTCGAGGAACTCACGCAGAGGGGTTGTTCGGTCGAACTTCATCGCCACGTCCGGAATCGCGGCAAGGGTGCGGCGCTGCGGACCGGATTTGATGTTCTCGTCAAGTCGCCCGATGTTCCCGATGATGATCTGGTCATCATTCAGGATGCCGATCTTGAATACGATCCGGAAGACTACCCCGCACTGATGGAACCGCTCCTGGTGAACCGCGCGGATGCGGTTCTCGGGACGCGCTGGGGGCCGCACTTTCCCGTTCACAGCCTGAAGCGGCGACTTCACGCGCTGGGCAACGGCGTTCTGACGAAGCTCAGCAACCTCATGACCGGCTACCGGGTCAGCGATATGGAGTGCTGCTACAAGCTCATGCGCGTCTCGTTCCTGCGGCGGTTGCGGCCGGCGCTGACCGAGGAACGCTTCGGCATCGAGCCGCAGATCGTGGCCGGTCTCGCGCGGCTCTCGGCGCGCGTGGAAGAAGTGCCGGTCCGGTACGATCCGCGCGGCATCGATGCGGGAAAGAAGATCGGGTGGGTGGATGGCTTGCGGGCGCTGTACGTCATAGCGCGGGAGCGGTTTCGACCGGCGGACGCCGGGTGAGCGAGGACCCTTCTTGACCGGTGGTGACCGGTCATACGAATCCCGGATTCAGTTTCGTGCGTGAGGGAGTTTCACCTCGGAGGACGCAGAGGACGCGGAGAGGGCGCGGAGAAGGGTGAGAAGACTCGCTGGCGTGAACAACCTCTCTCGGCCTTTGGGGGCGCTTCAGGAATCTGCTTTGAGTGACCAGCAGGGATGGGCCAGCAGGGATGGGCCAGCAGGGATGGGCCAGCAGGGATGGGAAAGTTCAGCGAAGGCACGCAGAGGAGAGGTGCAGAATGGCTCCTTCATTCTCCCACGTCGTTACTTCATCACTCTCCGCTCCTTCGCCCTTCTCCGCGTCCTCTGCGGTGAATTCTCTGCTTGCCCGGATTTGACCTGGAAAACGTATCAATCCTCGATACCGTCATTTTTCATCAGCTCGCGCAGGACGATGGTGGCGTAGATGCCGCGCGGAAGATCGAAGGCGACGCGTATGTAGGGCCCGTGCTCGTCGAGACCGGAATCGACTTCCGGATTCGTCAACGATTCACGGAGAGGGCGCCGGGCGCCTTCCGGCGCGTAGCCGCCGTCGGTGAGAAGTTCCGGCGCCAGGTCGAACGCCTCCGGAGCGCGGCGTTCGACCGCATCGACCGTACCCTGCGCCCGCTCCATATTTTTTCCCCAGAGCGGCCCGGAAGGGGAAACTTCGAAGTTCGCCAGACGCTCCGTCAGTTCGCCGGTGGAAAGCTCATCGGGCGTGATCGGGAAGGTTCGCCGGCGATCGTGTTTCCATGCGCGATCGCCATCCAGCAGCGTGCCGAGCGTGCCGTCGCGAATGCGTTCATCCAGCACCCGATTGAAGATGGCGGATTGCAGGGCGCTGATCCAGAATGACCAGGTGGTCTGCCCGGCGGCGAAACACGCCTGTTTCGGTGACCCACCGCGCTTCAGGACCTGCAGGGTCATGCGCTCGGCGCGATCCGATGCGGTCCACTGCTCGTGCGCCCCGTCATGGTCACCCCGGTCGTACCGCTCGCGGCGATCCTGCTGATACTCAGGCGCGGGGCTGCCACGCGCGCCCAGAAGTTCATCCAGCAGTGCGTTCCAGTCGTGCCGGAGCAGGTGTATGCCGAGCAGGTGATTGTTGCGGCGGTATCCGAACCGTTGGGAACCGAAATAGGTCGGTACCCCGGTCCGCTCGAGTTTCCGGAGCGTGCGCTGGACGAGGGGAGCTTTCAGCGGATCGACCGCCCGGATCCGGATGGAAAAGCGATTGCCGCGCAGATGGCCTCGTCGCAGCTTGTGTCGATGCCGGTCCACCCAGAGGATCTTGATTCGTGCGTGCGGCAGTTCCACCGCGGGCGGATCCTTCGGAAGATGAATCGAGACCATCTGCCGTGTCACGCCGACCTTGTCCTTCATCCCGGCGTAGCCGATCGCACTTTCCTTCACGCCGAAGTGCCGGCGCAGGCAACTCAGCATTTCCACGTGCGAGACGTTGGTGGTTTGAACCCCCAGGTAAAGATGTTCCCCTTCGCCGGTCAGGTCGTAGAGCGGCTGTTCATCGACAAGGAAATCCTCCGGCCGCTCCTTGATGCGGCCGCCCACGCCGGGGTCGTCAGTCAGGAACCGTTGCGGGAGGGGATCCTGCGCGAGATGCCGCTGCCCGACGGTCACGTTCCGGCACCGGGGCGATCAGTCCCATTTGAGCTTGAATTCACCTTCATCATCTTCCTCTTCGTCGT
>SLDM01000315.1 GCA_007125255.1 Phycisphaerales bacterium | reverse complement strand
TCGACCTGGTGATCGATGAGGGGGAGCGCGCGACCACCGGCATGGTGAACATTCAGGGCAACTTCCTGACGAAAGACAAGGTCATTCGCCGGCAGGTGCGCCTGCAGCCCGGACGCCCGCTGGACGCGACGGAACTCGCTCGATCGACCCGCCGGCTGCGCGACACCCGGCTCTTCAACGACGTGCGGATCACGGTGCAGGAGCCGACCGACGAGGATGAGGAAGTCCGCGATGTGCTCGTCGAGATCAAGGAGCGCAATACCGGCTCGCTCGGCTTCGGCGTCGCGGTCGGCTCCGATGCCGGCCTCTTCGGAGAAATCTCCCTCTCCCAGGACAACTTCGACATCGCCGACTGGCCGGAAACCTGGGGAGAGCTGTTTCGGGGCCGCGCCTTTCGCGGCGCGGGCCAGCGGTTCAACATGACGCTCCGGCCGGGCAATGAACTGTTCCAGTATTCCGCGAGCATCACCGAACCGAACCTGTTCGAGACCGACTATTCGCTTCGGCTCTCGGGGACCTTCCAGCAACGTGAATTCCGGCGATTTGACGAGGAACGCATCTCCGGGACCGTGGCGATTGGACGGCAGTTCGGGGATGTCTGGAGCGGACAGCTGCGCACCCGGGTCGACCGCGTCGAACTCTCGCGCATTGACTCGATTGCGCCGACCGCCATCTTTGATGACGCCGGACCGGACTTCCTCACCACGGTCGGCGTCTCCCTGACCCGCAATACCATCACCACGATCACCCGTCCCGGCCGCGGCAGCCGGTTCTCCATCGCCTACGACCGGGTCGGCGCGCTCGGCGGCGACTTCGAGTTCAACCGCGTGAGCGGGGATTACACGGTGTTCTTCACCCTCGACGAAGACTTTCTCGGCCGCAAGACCACGCTTCGACTCAATACCGAGCTGGGCTATATCTTCGGCGGCGACACCCCCCCCACCTACGAGCGCTTCTACCGCGGCGGCCGCAGCTTCCGCGGCTTCCGGTTCCGTGAAATCAGCCCCAAGGGCATTCGGGCGGACAACGGTGATCCGAGCGATGACCCGATCGGCGGAACGTGGATGTTCTTCGCCGGGGCGCAGTACGAGTTCCCGATCTTCGGGGAGGCGATCACCGGCGTTTTCTTCGTCGACAGCGGCACCGTCACCGATTCGGTCGGTTTCGACGAGTATCGAGTCTCGCTCGGGACGGGTCTCCGGTTGTATATCCCCCAGTTCGGCCCGGTGCCGATTGCATTCGACTTCGCCTTCCCCGTCCTCAAGGAGGATGCGGATGAAACGCAGGTTCTCAGTTTCAGTGCGGAGCTGCCGTTCTGATCTGTTCCCGGCCGGCTGACCGCGGCCGCGCCGCGGAAAAATGGCCCCGGCCCCGCGGGAATGAAGAGCGCGTCGTCCGGGACCACTATACTGCTGGCATTCTTCCCGCCGGAGAGCGGCAGCGGTGAAGTGGCGCACCGGAAGGTCTCCTGACCGATTGACAGGACCAACGCGCAGGGACGAACGCCAAGGGACGAACGCAAAGGGACGAACGCAAAGGATAGTTTGGGTCACAACGACCCGGGAGCACTCATGCAGACCAACTGGACCATCAACGGACCAACCCTCATCCTGCTGGCCATCCTGATCGCGATGCTCGGCTACCAGGCCGGTGCGGAGCGCCTGGGGCAGCAGCAGGATCCCGCGACCATCGCCACCATCAACCTGACCAAGGTGATGGAAGGGCTCGAACAGCGCAGCGAGTCGGAGGTCAAGCTTGACCAGATGCGCCGCGATTTCGAGGCCGAGCGCGACCGGCGCCAGCGCCGTATCCAGACGATGGAAACCGAGATGCGGGAAAAGCAGCAGCAGGTCCGTGAAGAACGTGCGGGCATGGATGAACTGCAGCGCATCGAGGAACGCATCGCACTGGAGTCATTGAACTTCCAGGCGTGGCTGCGTTTTCAGACCGATCGCATCGATGTCGAGAAGGCCCTGCTCTGGCAGGACCTGTACCGGGCGGTCCGCCGCGCGACCGGTGAGATGGCCCGGAGCGAACGGTACGACCTGGTGATCTACGACAACACCGATGAAGAGCTGTTCATCAACCCCGAGTCGCGCATGTCACGTGAAATGCAGGTTCAGCAGCAGATGGTCTCGCGCATGCTGATTCACGCCTCCAGTTCCCTCGACATTACGACCGAACTCGTCGAGCGGATGAACAACCAGTATCGCGCGGGAAACCGCTGATCCATCCGAACCTGATTCCTGCGATCGGCCCGGACCGCGTTCCGGACCGATCGGCCGAAACACCATTTCGCCGCCACCTGAGTGTGAGCGGCTTGCTACGGGAGTACGACTATGTCGCAGAGAACGCGCCGATTCGTCAACTGGCCCGCGGTCCTCATCGCGGTCATGTTCGTGTCATTTGCCGGCTACCAGACCTTCGCGCTCAGATCGTTCGAGGCGCCGAGCCCCACCGCCATCGCGACGGTGGATCTGGAGCGACTGTTCAATCAACTCGACGAACGCGATGCCGCGGACGTCAAGCTGCAGCAGCTCGTGGAGAAGCTGCAGGCGGACAGCAATTCGATGATCGAGGACATCGAGTCCCTCGAAGCGGATCTGGAGATCCATGACTCCACCAGCCGCGCTTTCCAGGAATCGATGGAGAAACTGTCGCTCAAGACGCTGGAGTACCAGGCGTTCGTGGAATTCTCCCGCCGGCGCGTGGATGTGGAGAAAGCCGTCACGCTGAAGCGGATCTACGTCAGCATCAAGATGGCGGCGGAACAGGAAGCACGTGATCGCGGCTACGACATCGTCTTTGTCGACGACTCGCTGGGAGAGATACCTCCCGCGGACGAAGCGGAGACCACGCGGCAGATCTCCGCGCGGCGGATGCTGTACGCCAGCCCCGAGATTGATCTCACAGATCAGCTCCTCGAGCGCATGAACCGTGAATTCCGCGCCAACGGCAACCGGAACTGACCTCGGCGCCCGGTGCACGACACGCTGACGCGCCCGTCATCCTTCCCGGAGCCCGCCATGGCCGCAGGTGACCGCATGCTGACCGCACATGACCTGGCGCACGCTCTCGGGGCCGAGTTGATCGGACCCGGCGACATCCTCATCCGCCGGATCAACGCGCTTGAGGAGGCCGGCCCGGAAGAGGTGACGTTCATCCATGATTCTCAGCATGCGGCCCGCTGGGCGGACTCGCGAGCGGCCGCGGCCATCGTCAGCCGGAACCTGGTGCCGCTGGACGATCCGCATTCGCGCCCCTTTCTCGTGGTGGAGAACGCCGAGCTGGCCTCGATCGAAGCCCTGCGGATCTTCATGCCCGAGCCGGCTCGCCCCGAACCGGGGATTCACCCGACGGCGTGGGTTCATCCGGCGGCCCAGATCAGCGGCACCGCCGCCATCGGCCCGCATTGCTCGGTCGACGCCCGGGCGGCCATCGGGCCCGGGACGATCCTGCACGCCGGGGTCAGGATCTACCCCGACGTGACCATCGGTGAGAACTGCGAGATCCACGGCGGCTGCGTGATCCGGGAGCGGTGTCGTATCGGATCGCACGTGATCCTCCACCAGAACGTCAATATCGGTGCCGACGGCTTCGGATACCGCCCCGACCCCGATGGCAGCGGGCTCATCAAGATGCCGCACATCGGCACGGTCTGCCTCGAAGACCATGTTGAAATCGGAGCCGGCTCGTGTGTCGATCGCGCCAAGTTCAGCCGGACGGTGATCGGCACCGGCACGAAAATCGACAACCTCGTGCAGATCGCCCACAACTGCCGGATCGGACGGATGTGCGTGATTGCGGGGCAGGCGGGGCTGGCCGGTTCGGTCGTCGTTGGGGATGGCGTTCAGATCGGCGGCCAGGTCGCCATTGCCGAGCATGTCCGGATCGGCGATGGGGTGAGGATCGGCGCCAGATCGGGGGTCATGCGGGACATCGATCCAGGGCAGAGCGTGCTCGGCGTTCCCGCCGAACCGGCCCGGGAAACATTGCGTCAGACTGCGGCGATACGTAAACTACCCGATCTTCTCAAAGAATTCTCCCGGCGACCGCGGCCGGAGAATCGACGCTGATTCTCCCGGCACGTTCCGGGACCGACCCCATGCTCCAGACCACTGAACAAAGCGCCGCGCGATCGGCAACCCGGCCGGCGATGCAGCACACGCTCGCCGAACCGGTGACGGTGGCCGGCAAGGGGCTGCTCCTCGGTGAGGAGGCCACGGTCACCATTGAACCCGCGCCGATCAACCACGGCATCGTCTTCGAACGCACGGATGTCTCTCCGCCGGTCAGACTGCCCGCCGTGGTGAGCAATGTCGTCCGCCGCGCCCGCCGCACCACGCTCAAGATCGGCGAGACCTCCGTGGAAACGATCGAGCACTGCATGTCCGCATTTGCCGGGCTGCGCATCGATAATGCCCTGGTGCGCATCGACGGGCCGGAACTGCCCTGCGGCGACGGATCGGCCGCACCTTTCGTCGAACCGATTCTGAAGGCCGGCCTCGAGGAACAGGACGTCCCGCGCCGGATCTACCGGATTCAGGAACCGCTCGTGGTTGAGGAGGGTGACGCCATGCTCGCGGCTTTCCCGAGTGTTGCCGATGAGTTTCGCGTGCTCTTCGATCTCGACTACGGGTCGAACTCCCACCGAATTCAGCGTCAGTCGCAGTCCTTCGCCTCCAGCAACGGCAACTATCAGCACGAGATCGCCCGCGCCCGGACCTACAGTCTGCGGGAGGAAGCCCAGGCCCTCTGGGACCGCGGCATGTGCACCCATCTCACGCCGCGCGATGTGCTGGTGATCGGCGATGACGGGCCGATCGAGAACGCCTACCGGTACGAGAACGAGCCGGTCCGGCACAAGATCGTCGACCTCCTGGGCGATCTCTACCTGGTCGGCTGCCAGGTCCACGGCCGATTCGTGGCATACAAATCCGGTCACGAGCTGAATCAGCGGATGTGTCGCCGCATTCGGGAGCAGATGTTCGCCCGACACCTGAAGGACGTGGCCGTCACGGGCCGGGAAATGGACGTTCGCACCATCCAGCGGATCATGCCGCACCGGTATCCCATGCTGCTGGTCGACCGGGTCCTGGAGATCCAGAGTGACCGGAAGGCGATCGGCGTCAAGAACGTCACGATCAACGAGCCCTTCTTTCAGGGGCACTACCCCGGAACGCCGATTATGCCCGGAGTGCTGGTTGTCGAGGCGATGGCCCAGCTCGGCGGCCTGCTGATGAGTCAGAAACTGGAGCACACCGGGAAAATCGCGGTGCTGCTCAGCCTGGACCGCGTGAAACTGCGTCAGCCGGTGACCCCCGGCGACCAACTCATTCTGGAAGCGGAGTCCATTCGGGCCAAGGCCCGGACCGGCACGATGAAGTGCCGCGCGTTCGTCGGCTCGAAGCTCGCCGCCGAAGCGCAGATCCGGTTCATGATGGTCGACGCCGAACAGGAGTAACGAGCCCCGCGGCAAAGGCCGCTGACTGGAACGGGACGGACAGCTTATGAGTATGACGACGATTCATCCGACCGCCATCATTGATCCCACCGCGGATGTGCACGACTCCGTGGAGATCGGCCCCTACTGCGTGATCGGTCCGGACGTTCGGATCGGAGCCGGGACGATTCTGCACAACCACGTCGTCGTTCAGGCGAACACCTCGATCGGTGATGACAATGAAATCTATCCGTTCTCGGTGATCGGCGCCGATCCCCAGGACCGCAAGTTCAAGGGCGAGGAAGCCACCTGCATCATCGGCGACCGCAACAAGATTCGCGAGCACGTCACCATTCATCGCGGCACCGCCAACGGCGGCGGGGTGA
>SLDM01000043.1 GCA_007125255.1 Phycisphaerales bacterium | reverse complement strand
CCCGAAGGGCATGCGGGACTTTTATCCCGCCGACATGGCCGTCCGGCGCTACATCGAGGGCGTGTGGCGGCAGGTCTCGATCAACCACGGCTTCGAGGAGATCGAAGGTCCGATGTTTGAGTCCCTCGATCTCTACACCCACAAGAGCGGGCCGGGCATCGTGAGCGAACTCTTCCAGGTCTTCAGCGGCAAGGACGAAGCGGAGATCGAGCAGATTCGCCAGGGCCGGGATGCGCCGTTCGCACTTCGGCCGGAGTTTACGCCGACCCTCGCGCGCATGGTCGCGGCCCGGGCCGCGCAGCTTCCCAAACCGATCAAGTGGTTCACGATCCCCAACCACTTTCGCGCCGAACGCCCGCAACGCGGACGGCTGCGCGAGTTCATGCAGTGGAATGTGGATTTCATCGGCGGCGAAGTCGAGCCCGCCAAAGCCGATGCAGAGGTGATCAGCGTGGCGGTCGCGGCGCTGGAAAGATGCGGACTGAACTCCGATCAGGTCAAGGTCAGACTCAGCGATCGCAACTATATCGCGCATCTCCTCATGCGAAGCGGGGTGAGTGAGGCGCAGATGCAGGTTGCATTTGAACTTCTCGACAAGCGTCACAAACTTTCCGAGGAGGACTTCAAAAACCAGGCATCACAGGTTGGAGTGGACCCGAGAACGTTCGACATGATGGCCTCACCGGAAGGCCGGAGGGAGTTGCTCGGCGTGGCTGACGATGAAAAGGTCATGGTCATATCCAGCGACACCGATGATGTTCTTGAAGCCATGATAACGGTCAGCGAGAGTCTTGAACTCGCCGGTTGTGACGATTGGTGCGAATTCGATCACACGGTTGTTCGCGGGCTCGCTTACTACACCGGCACGGTGTTTGAGATCATCGCGGACGGCGAGCGGGCTGTGGCCGGTGGGGGAAGGTACGACAAACTGATCGAATCCTTCGGCGGGCCGCCCATGTCCGCCTGCGGTTTCGGCATGGGCGATGTCGTGCTCGGTCTGCTTCTGCACGAGAAGGGTCTGCTGCCGGAAGAGGTCTATATGCGCGAACTTCGCCCGCATGCGTTCGTCATCTCCGGCGGTGATGATCGGGCCGAGCAGGAACTTCCCCAACTCGTCGCCGAACTCCGCCGCGCCGGATACCACGTGCGGCACACCTACCGCAGTACGCGCAACGTCGGCAAACTGCTCGGCGAAGCGGGGAAGAACCACGCGCGCGCCGCCATCATTCTCGATGAAAAGCTCAACGAAGGGCTCATCAGCATCAAGGATCTCTTGACCGGCGAGCAGAGCGACGCGCCCCGCGGCGGCGCCGAAGCGGCGCTGCGCGAGGTCCTCGCGCAGCAGGATCAACAGGAAGATCGCGCGGCAGGATTGTGAATTGACCGACTTGCTCATTGTCACGGCCGTCGATGCAGAAGCCCGCGCCGTCGGGCCGCACGACGACGTGCGCACCGTCGTCAGCGGCGCCGGACGCACCAACGCCGCGGCCGCAACGACCGAACAGATTCTCTTGTGCCGCGATCGCGCGCCGTTCGACGCGGTTCTGTCGATCGGTGTGGCCGGCGCGCTGCCCGGCAGCGATCTCCGGATCGGCGACATCATCGTCGCCTCGTCCTGCATCTACGCCGAAGAGGGCATCGTGACCTCACGCGGCTTCGCCGGCATGGACGGCCTCGGTTTTCCGCTCGGTGACTTTGAGGGTAACGCCGTGCCCGTCGACGAGGACCTGCTCGATCGACTGGGCGCCGCCTTCCCGATCGGCCCGGTCGCCACGGTGGCGACCTGCTCCGGAACCGATGCCGCGGCGCAGACCATCGCGCGAAGAACCGGCGCCGTCGCCGAAGCGATGGAAGGCGCCGCCGTGGTGCACGCCGCCCGGCGGTTGCGGGTGCCCGCGATCGAGATTCGCGCGATCAGCAATACCACCGGCGACCGGAAGAATCAGCGGTGGGATCTCGAAGCGGGGCTCAGCGCCATCGAGAAGAACATGGCGAGAATCCTGGACTGCCTGGGACTCTGACCACCGGCCACCCGTTCACGCCCGGCCCGTATCGCGCTCAATCCAGCCGCACGCGCGGTCCACCGCGCGGCACCAGTCGTGGTACCGCTGCTCCCGTTGTGACGCCTCCATGGCCGGATCGAATCGGCGGTCAAGCTGCCAGTGCGACCGGATCGTTTGCTGATCAAACATCTCCGCACCGATGGCCGCCAGGTACGCCGCTCCGAGGGCGGTGGTCTCGATGACGTTCGGCCGAACGACCGGGGTCTCGAGCAGATCGGCCTGGAACTGGAGCAGCAGATTGTTGGCGACCGCGCCGCCGTCGACGCGCAGTTCCTTGAGCTCCAGGTGCGCAGTGCGCTGCATCGCTTCGATCCCGTCCCGCGTCTGGAAGGCCATGGCTTCCAGGGTCGCGCGGGCCAGGTGCGCTCGGGTGGTGCCGCGGGTCAGACCCACGATCGTGCCGCGGGCGTAGGGATCCCAGTGCGGCGCGCCGAGGCCGGTGAGGGCGGGGACGAAGTAGACACCAGCCGAGTCGTCGACGGACCGCGCGAGGTCTTCCACTTCCGCGGCGGTCCTGATCAACCCCAGGCCGTCGCGCAGCCACTGCACCGCGGCGCCGGCGATGAAGATCGACGCCTCCATGGCGTAGACCGCCGGCCGGCCTTCCAGCTGCCACGCGAGAGTGGTCAGCACGCCGTCACCCGAGGCGGGTTTCTCGCCGATGTTCATCACGATGAACGCGCCGGTGCCGTAGGTGTTCTTCGCCATCCCGGAATCGAAGCACGCCTGTCCGAACAGGGCCGCCTGCTGATCACCCGCCACCCCGGTGATCGGGATGTCCGCGCCGAGCAGGCCGCGGTCGAGCTCCGTGAACCGACCGGCCGACGGTTTCACTTCGGGCAGCATCGCCCGCGGTATATCGAGAATACCGAGCAGTTCATCATCCCAGTCGAGCTCGTGGATGTTGTAGAGCAGGGTGCGCGAGGCGTTGCTCACATCGGTCTGGTGGTCCGCGCTTCCCGAAAGCCGGTAGATCAGCCAACTGTCGATCGTGCCGAAACAGACCTCACCCTCCTCGGCGCGCCGGCGCAGACCATCAACGTGCTCCAGCAGCCATGCGATCTTGGTGCCGGAAAAATACGGATCGAGCAGCAGGCCGGTCTTTCGGCGGAAGACCTCGTGATGCCCCTCCCGGCGCAGCCGATCGCAAAGCTCGGCCGTCCGCCGATCCTGCCAGACGATGGCGCGGTGAAGCGGCTCACCGGTGCGGCGGTCCCAGATGACGGTCGTCTCGCGCTGGTTGGTGATACCGATGGCGGCGATGTCAGAGGAGCTGATCCGGGCCCGCCGAACCGCACTCCGCATGGTGGCGAGCTGGGACTCCCAGATCTCCTCCGCGTTGTGTTCGACCCAGCCCGGCCGGGGGTAGTGCTGCTCGAACTCCTGTTGCGCCGCGGCGACCTGCGAGCCGGTCTCGTCGAAAACAATCGTGCGGCTGGAAGTGGTGCCCTGATCAAGTGCGAGCAGATGCGGCATGGTACAAACCTCCCTGGATTTGGCCTCCCTGGATTTGGCCTCCCTGGATTCGGCGATGGAACATCACCATACCGCGCGAAAAAACGGCCCGCGACGGTAAGGTCGCGGGCCGGGGTTATTTTCCATGGGTTGCGCGCGTACCGGCTGCGTTACTCGTCGTCGTCCTCGGTGCCGAGGAAGTTCGCCAGGCGCCGCTGGCGGACCGGGTGCTGCAGCTTGCGGATCGCCTTGCTTTCCACCTGCCGCACGCGCTCGCGGGTGACCTTGAAGATTCGGCCGACCTCTTCGAGGGTATAGGTATACCCGTCACCGATGCCGTAGCGCAACTTCAGGATTTCGCGCTCACGGTAGGTGAGGGTCTTGAGCACATCGTTGATGCGGGCCCGCAGCATATCGCTGGTCGCGGTGTCGGAGGGGGACTCCTGGCGTTCGTCTTCGATGAAGTCGCCGAACTGGGAATCCTCGCTCTCCCCGACGGGCCGATCGAGCGAGATCGGATGACGGGAGATCTTCATCACGCGCCGCGTCTCGTCGACACTCATCTTGGCCTTGTGGGCGATCTCCTCGATCGTGGGTTCGCGGCCGAGCTCCTGAAGCAGGTGCTTCTGGATCGTGCGCAGCTTGCTCATCGTCTCGATCATGTGAACCGGGACGCGGATGGTGCGGGCGTGGTCGGCGATCGCACGGGTAATGGCCTGGCGAATCCACCAGGTCGCATAAGTCGAGAACTTGTAGCCGCGCTTGTACTCGTACTTGTCGACCGCGCGCATCAGACCGGTGTTGCCTTCCTGGATGATGTCGAGGAAGGGCAGGCCGCGGTTGCGGTACTTCTTGGCGATGGAAACGACCAGGCGCAGGTTGCCGCCGGAGAGATCGCGTTTGGCCTGTTCGTAGTCATTAAAGACGATCTCGATGTTGCGCACGCGCCGGTCGAGTTCACCTGGGTCTTCGAGCACGAGTGAGCGCAGACCGTCGAGCTCTTCCTGCATGACGAACACGTCTTCGGGATCGTACCGGTTGGGGTATTTCTCCGCGCGGGCGAGATCGCGCTGAAGCAGCTTGATTTTCTTGTTGATCGACTGGAGTTTGCGGAGCAGCGGCTGAATGCGGCTGGTACGGAGACAGCACTCTTCCAGGAGCGTTGCCATCTTCCTTCGGCGGCGATCGATATCGTCTTCCAGCCGCTTCCGACGCGCATCGGCCAGCTCATCCTCATCAAGCTGCTCCCACGCATCACGGTTGAGTTCCAGCAGCCTGCGGATGGTCATGAGGTTGACCGGAATGCGCATCGCAATCTTGTCCTTGGCATTCTCCTCTGCCGTCGAAATGCGCATGGTTCGGTCGAACGGGAGATTGCCATCGTGGACCTGCTGCAGAATCTCGACGGCCTGGGAGACGGCGTAATCGGATTCCAGCACGCGCCGACGGAAGATCATGCGCGTGGTTTCAATCTTCTTGGCGAGCCGGATCTCTTCCTCGCGCGTGAGCAGCGGGATCGTGCCCATCTGCGTGAGGTACATCCGGATGGGATCGTCGATTCGCTTGGAGCCGCTTTCGGCGATGGCTTCCTGAATCACCGCCCGCGCATCCGCGTCATCGAGCAACTCTTCCTGCAGTTCATCGTGTTCGCCGCTGGTCTTGCGATTGCGATCACGATCGTCATCGTCGTCGACCTCATCGACATCGGCGACGGGCGTGCCTTCTTCTTCATCGACGAAGTCGAGCCGGGGGGCCTTGCCGACCTTGCGCGGATCATCGCGTTTGAATTTGAGATTGGTCTGAAGCGGCGCGGCAAAGAACTCGCCGCCGCTGCTCCTGATGACCGCTTCCTCCTGAAACTCGATACCGCACTGCTCGATCAGAACCAGCAGTTCGTCGAGCTTCTCGGGATCGACCATCTCGTCGGGGATCGCGGTGTTTAACTCCTCGTAGCACATCCACCGGCGCTCGGAGCTCAGTTCGATCAGCTCGCGCAGGGTCGGATGAAGTTCGTGGAGAGCATGTTTGACGTGCGTCTGTTCCATGGTGGTTATGTGATTCTTTCTTCTTGGAAACAGTCGTTGATTCGGATCCACGCTTCCCCCCCATCGATCTTTTGGCCCTTCGATCTTGGCCGATCGATCCTGGCCGGGTGGGAAACGGCCATTAACACGATGATGCTGCATCCATGCAGATGATTCCGTCAAGCTAGGATCGTAGGCCGCTGCCGATCGCCGCGGCGATATGACCTTGCTTCTTTCTCAGTTCGAGCAGTTGCTGCAGGACCTCCGGGTCTGCAGCCGCACCGGGCGTGCGGGATTTCTGTTCCATTTCCGCGTGGTAGGCCT
>SLDM01000382.1 GCA_007125255.1 Phycisphaerales bacterium | reverse complement strand
TCACTTCGTCACGCAACCCTCAATCCCGCCCCTTTGTCGCCTGCTCAAGTTGAGGCGATTCAGTTAACCTGTTGGGCTACAGAATCATGGCCCGCAAGGAAGTGGATCCGAACTGCGCTCCGTGCACCCTGCGGCGGTGGCTTCAGTCTCGCACGGGTGAGGCCATACCCGGCTTCGATTCAATCTTCTCGTGTACGTGTGGTCCGGCTTCGCTGCTCTTAACCTGACTCTTCCTCGGCCTGCTCGCCGGGCATGCCATGCGAGGATCGTCGACCTGACCCGCCGCACCCCTCGATTCCCTCAGCTCTCCATCCACCATGGCAACACCCACCACTGATCCGGCCCTGGCCCGCATGATTGAACTCGACGCGCGCCTCGTGCAGGCGGCCCGGGATATTCGCGTTCTGGCGCACCTCGACTGGCCGATCGAGGTCGGCCGCGACTTCCTGACAGGCTGGAAGAACGGCTCACCCCGACTGCCCGAGATCGACTATCGCCCCGTGGACTACGCGCAGGAAATTGCCGCGCTGCAGTCGGTCGCCGAAGCGTGTGACCGCGGTGATCCGCTCGGCGACTACATCCACCGCACGGCCCAGAGCTACATCATCGCGGCCCGGATGATGCAGAGCCGGGGCACGCCTGAATTTTCCGCGCTGTCCGGCCACCTCTACGCGATGCCCGGCGACCACATCGGCTGGGGTGATCTGACCAACCTGGACGCGGCCCAACACTTTCTCGATGCGACGGATGATTTCCGCGCCTGTTCCTTTCTCGGCGCAAGCGAGTTCCATCTCACCGCGGAGCATGTCGCCGATCGTATGCGGACCGAATGCGCCGCGTTCTTCGATCGGCACACCGTCGATATCGTGATCGACCCGAAGTTGCCTTCCAAGGCCACCGCCGGCGCCCGCCGCATCAACCTGCGCGGCGGGACGCGCTACTCGGAGATGGATATCGGCCAGCTCCTGCACCACGAAGCGTTCGTCCATACCGCCACGATTCTCAACGGCAAGGAGCAACCACACATCAAGAGTCTCGGCCTCGGCGCGCCGCGCACCACCGGCGCGCAGGAAGGCCTCGCCACGTTCGCGGAACTGATCACCGGAACGATTGATCTCGCCCGGCTTCGGCGGGTTGCACTGCGCATCAAGGCCGTCCACCAGGCGCTCGAGGGCGCGGACTTCATCGACATCTTTCGTTTCTTCCTCGACGCCGGCCAGAACGAGCAGGAGAGCTGTCTCTCGGCGATGCGCGTCTTCCGCGGCGGGGATGTGAGGGGCGGGGTCGCCTTCACGAAGGATGTTCTCTACCTCGAAGGACTGATCATCGTTCACACGTTCCTCCGCAAGGCGATTCAACAGGGCAAGAGTGACTTCTGCCACCGCTTCTTTGCCGGCCGCATGACGCTGGGGGATGTCGTCGCTTTGGAGCCGTACTTCGAAGCCGGCACCATCGCGCCGCCGATCTACGAGCCGGAATGGGCGAAGAATCGCCACTGTCTCGCAGCCCACCTC
Source organism: Phycisphaerales bacterium (assembly GCA_007125255.1). Classification (GTDB taxonomy): domain Bacteria; phylum Planctomycetota; class Phycisphaerae; order Phycisphaerales; family SM1A02; genus SKZB01. The sequence continues at coordinate 4,425 of SLDM01000382.1, read as the reverse complement.
CTCTACGCAGCCTTCACGGACCTGTTGAGTCTGGAGACTGCTGATCTTTCCGAGTTCCGGCGCAGCGAGCATATCTGACGGCGAATAGAATGATCCGAGAGATTCATGGCATGTCCCACACCACGAATAGCAGCGAGACCTGCATTCAAACCCGAAACCTGATCCAATCGACCGGCGGCTCAATCGTGTCCAGGCCCAAAGCACGCCACGGTGCATCGAAGATTCTTCAGGGCGATATCAGGCATACTGTACTGACACGTGACCAGACTTAACTTTGACATCCACGCCCAGCCGAATGACATGACCTGCGGGCCGACGTGCCTTCATTCGGTGTATCGCTATTACGGCATCGACCAGCCGTTGAATACGATCATCAATGAAGTTGCGCAACTTGATGACGGTGGGACGCTTGCCGTCCAGCTTGCCAGTCACGCGCTGCAGCGCGGCTTTGCGGCACGGATCTACACCTACAACCTGCGTGTCTTCGATCCGACCTGGTTTGACCAGCCGGAGGTGGATCTCACCGAGCGGCTTGAGGCGCAGATGCGGGTGAAGTCTGACCCGAAGCTGCTTGCGGCGTCACAGGGGTACATTGACTATCTCGCCTTCGGCGGCGAACTGGTCTTTGAGGAGCTCAGCCGTTCGCTGATTCGGCGGTATCTCAAGCGCGGCCTGCCGATCCTGACCGGGCTCAGCGCGACCTATCTCTATCGCTGCCCGCGGGAAGTTGACGTCGAGCCGGGACGCATGAACTACGATGATCTGCGCGGTGAGCCGACGGGCCATTTCGTCGTATTGTGCGGCTACGACCAGCAGCACAAGCAGGTCCTCGTGGCTGATCCGTTGTCGCCCAACCCCCTCTCCAGCGAACAGCTCTACCACATCCCGATCGACCGACTGCTCAATGCCATTCTGCTGGGCATCATGACGTATGATGCCAACCTTCTCATTCTGCAGCCGGCTGACTGAACATGCCAACACTGGTCATTGTGAACGATCCGAAGGACTGGCCGCTGCACATTCCCGGCGTGGAGGTCGTCTCCAGCCGTCAATACCTCACGGACGCCTCGTTTGCCGCGCTGCGGTCGACGCGGGTCTTCAACCTGTGCCGGTCCTACCAGTATCAATCTCTCGGCTACTACGTCTCTCTGCTCGCGGCCGCGCGGAGCCATCGCCCACTTCCCAGCGTCATCACGATGCAGGACCTCAAATCGCACACGATCGTGCGATCGGTGACGGAGGACCTGCACGATCTCATTCAGCGGTCACTGCGCCCCCTGCAGGCCCAGCGCTTCGTTCTGAGCATCTACTTCGGCCAGAACACGGCCAAGCGCTACGCCGCGCTGAGCCGGGCGCTCTTCAACCTGCTGCCGGCACCGATGTTGCGGGCGGAGTTCGCCCGGGACAGTCGACAGTGGCAGTTGCTGCGCGTGAAGGCGGTCTCGATGAATGAAGTCCCGGAGAGCCACCGTTCGTTCGTCCTCAGCGCGGCCACCGAGTACTTCGCCGGCCGGCGGCCCGCCTCCGGCCAGCGGCGCGTGACGCAGTACGACCTGGCCATCCTGCACGCGCCGGACCAGCCCGATACAGCGCCATCCGATCCGAAGGCAATGCGCAAGTTCGCGGACGCGGCCGAGGAACTCGGCTTCGGTGTGTACCTGATCACGCGGGAGGACTTCGGACACGTCGCCGAGTTTGATGCGATGTTGATCCGCGAGATGACGCAGGTGAATCATCACACCTACCGTTTTTCCCGCCGCGCTGCGGCAGAGGGCGTGGTGGTGATGGATGACCCGGAGTCGATCGTGCGCTGCACCAACAAGGTGTTTCTTGCCGAGATGCTTGATCGGCACCGCATCTCCGGGCCGCGCACGATGATCGTGCACCGCCAGAACGCGGCATCGGTCGAGCGGGAACTGGGTCTGCCGTGCATTCTCAAGGAGCCCGATGGGAGCTTCTCCACCGGTGTGCGCAAGGCGACCACCTCCGCCGAATTGGCGCAGTACACCGCGGAACTGCTTGACCGTTCCGATCTCGTCATCGCCCAGGAGTTCACGCCCACGGAGTTCGACTGGCGCATCGGCATCCTGGATCGCAAGCCGCTCTATGCGTGTAAGTATCACATGGCGCCGAAGCACTGGCAGATCGTCAGCCAGGACGGGCGCGGGGGCCGGCGATACGGGGCCGTCGAAGCGGTGCCGATGGAAGGCGTCCCCCGCGGCATCCTGCGCAACGCACTCCGGGCGGCGAACCTGATCGGCGACGGGTTGTACGGCGTCGACATGAAGCAGTTCGGCCGGAGGAACCTGGTCATCGAGGTCAACGACAATCCCACCATCGAAGCGGGTGAGGAGGATGGCGTCCTGGGTGATGAGCTCTACGAACGGATCATGCGGGTCTTTCTCACCCGGGTTCGCGGCCGCGGCCTCAAGCAGGGAGGAGCGCGGCGATGAGCTCACCGGCGCGGCTCAATCTCTTCGAAGGCTACGGCGTCGAGCTGGAGTACATGATCGTGGACCGGCAGACGCTCAACGTGCAGCCGATCTGCGACCGGCTCATCCACGATGTGGTCCAGCGCTATGACGCCGAGATCGAGATGGGCGAGCTGTGCTGGTCGAACGAACTGCCGCTGCATGTGGTTGAGCTGAAGACCAACGGTCCGGTGAAGTCACTTGACGGGCTTGACGCGCTCTTTCAACGGCACGTTGCGGATGTCAACGCCCGGCTCGAGCCTCACGGTGCCCAGCTCATGCCCACCGCCACCCACCCCTGGATGGACCCGTTTGCGGAAATGAAGCTCTGGCCGCACGAGTACAGCCCCGTCTACGAAGCGTTCAATCGCATCTTCGACTGTCGCGGCCACGGCTGGGCCAACCTGCAGAGTGTGCATCTGAACCTTTCGTTCAACGGCGATGCGCAGTTTGCCAGGTTGCACGCGGCAATCCGCCTGATCCTGCCGATTCTACCCGCGCTGGCGGCCAGCTCGCCGATCATGGACGGCCGCACGACCGCCCATCGTGATCACCGGCTGGAGGTCTATCGCCACAATGCCCGGCGCGTGCCCCAGGTCAGCGGCCGGGTCATCCCGGAGCCGCTCTTCACGGCGGCGGCCTACGACGAAGGCATCTTCCAGCCGCTCTACCGCGCGATTGCCCCGTACGATCCCGACCAGATCCTGCAGGAAGAGTGGCTCAACGCCCGCGGCGCCATCGCCCGCTTTGATCGCGGCGCGATCGAGATCCGCGTGCTGGATATCCAGGAGTGCCCCAGGGCGGATTTGGCCATCCTTCGCGCGGTCTGCGCGGTCATCGGGGCACTGATCGATCAGCGGTGGATCGGGTTGGAAGAGCAGATGAGCTGGCCGATCGATCCGCTCGAGAAAATTCTGCTGGAGACGATAGCGCACGGCGAATCGGCCGTGATCGCGGATGGGGCCTACCGTCGCGCCCTCGGGGTCGACGGGAAGCGGCCGATGACCGCCGGCGAGCTCTGGGCCGCGCTGCTTGAAGATGTCCTGTTCACGGCGCCGGGGTGTGATCGATCCCTCGCCGAAGCACTGCGGATCATCCTGCAGCGCGGCACGCTGGCCACGCGCATCGTCAACGCCATCGGCCGTGACCCGGAACGTTCGGCCATCGAAGGCGTGTACCGGCAGATGTGTGACTGCCTGCGCACCGGCCAGATGTTTCAGAGCTGATCGCGGCGTGAGCCCCCTCAATCAGGATGTCCAAGCGCCCATCGATTCTGGTGACCTGTGAACACGGCGGCAACCGTGTGCCCGGATCCCTCGCCCCCCTCTTCCGGCTGCACCAGGAACGTCTTGAGAGCCATCAAGGCTGGGACCCCGGCGCGCTGGCCCTGGCCCGGCGGCTCGCCAGGCATCTGCGGGCACCGCTCATCGCCTCCACGACCTCGCGTCTTGTGGTGGAGTTGAACCGATCGCCGCACCACCGCGCTCTGCTCAGTGACATCACCAGGGAGCTCACCCCGCAGCAGCGTACGCGCCTGCTTGAGCGGTGGTACCACCCCCACCGCACCAGCGTGATTGAGGCGATCGAAACATTGCTGCAGGCGCGCCGCCAGCCGGTCGTGCACGTGGGCGTGCATACCTTCACCCCGGTGCTCGATGACCGGCCCCGTAACGCCTCCATCGGTCTGCTCTACGATCCTGCGCGAACAGCGGAACGCGATCTGTGCGTGCGCTGGCAACGCGAACTGCGCCGCCGCCTGCCGGAGCACCGCGTGCGCCGCAACTATCCCTACCGCGGCCGCGATGACGGCCTGACCACCGCGCTGCGCCGCACGTTCGGCGCAGATTGCTACCTCGGCATCGAACTGGAGGTCAACCAGGGACTCCTCAGCCCCAATGGCCGCTTTCCGCGCCCGGTCACGAATGCCATCCTCGACGCATTCGTCCGCTCGATC
>SLDM01000092.1 GCA_007125255.1 Phycisphaerales bacterium | reverse complement strand
TGATTCACGCGCGATCGACCGGGAGGCGGCGGCGGCGTACCACCTGCCGGGAATCATCCTGATGGAGAACGCCTCGATCAATCTCGGCCGGGTGATTCTCGAGCGGCTCGATCCGGACCGGCGGGCCGACCGCACCTGGATCGTCTGTGGAGCGGGCAACAACGGTGGCGACGGATATGCCGTGGCGCGGCATCTCAACAATGCCGGGCGAGCCGTGACGATCATCGCTCTGAATCCGCCGCGCGAGCCTGGTGATGCCGCCACGAACGCCGCGGTCTGCCGGGCGATGAACCTGTCGATCGTCCCGCTCGAGCAGGCGCCCGAAGGGGTTTCGCCGGGCGACCTGGTGATCGACGCGATCTTCGGGACGGGGCTGGACCGGCCCGTCGAGGGCGATCCGGCCCGCGCGATCGGCTGGATCAACGGCTGCGGCGGAAGAGTGATCGCGGTGGACTGCCCGTCGGGGCTGGATGCCCAGCGCGGCGTGCCCCTGGGCGGCGCGGTGCGGGCAGAGGCGACGGTCACCTTCGTCGGAATCAAGCCTGGTCTGCTGACCGAACAGGGGCGCCCCTTCACCGGCCGACTCTTTGTCGCGGGGATCGGGGTCCCGCGCCAACTGATTGCACGGTTCGGAAAGCCGCTGGAGGAACTGGCCACACCGGACGACCCGTGAGCTCCGATTTTCGGCCCGCCGGCCGGGACGGTCGATGGGGTTGAAAAGCGCAGCGGGGCGTGGCCGGGCCACGCTCGGCCACCTCTGCTCAACTGCCCCCGCCCCGCTGCCCCCTACTTCCCCGCTCGGCTTCGGTTTCCCGTATCATCCGCCACTCCGCTTCTTCTCCGCGCATGTACCACGTTGTCCTCACGAACCGCTACCTGACCTCCCGGGTGATCCCGCTCATTGCGGTCGGTGCGGTCGCGTTGTGCGCGGCGCTGGTGATGATCGTCGTCTCGGTGATGTCGGGCTTCCTGGACATGGTCCGCGATTCGGGCCGGACCCTGATGGGCGACGTGGTCATCGAGCTGCCGACCCGGGGTATTCCCTACTACGAGGATCTGATCGAGCGGATCGAAGCGCTGGACGAGGCGAGGGCCGCCTCGCCGATGGTGGACAGCTTCGGCCTGTTGCGAATGCCCTATCCCCCCGGTGACAGCAAACAGTCGGAGTTCGTGCAGTTCTGGGCGGTCGAGCCGGAGAGCTTCGCCCGCGTGACCGGTTTCGCGGAGACGGTCCACTGGCGGGAGCTGGATGACCGCGAACGACGAACCGTCCCGGAGTGGGACATCCGCCGCCAACTCACCCCGCGGGTTCTCCGGGACGGCCTCGCCCTCCACGACAGCCGCACCGATCGACCGGGAATCGTGCTCGGCATGCACGTCGCGGAGACCAACCAGCGCATGCCCGAGGGCGGCTACCACCCGATGGGTGACGGCTACTGGTGGATGCCCGGCTTCGATGTGACCCTCGTGACGATCCCGTTGCGCGACGTGGGCGGCCAGATCGAGCCGGAGAGTTTCATCTTCCCCGTGGTCAACGAGTTCGTCTCCGGGGTCTTCCAGATCGATGACGTTCGGGTGAAGATTCCGCTGGAGATCGGCCAGCGCATGCTGCACATGGATGAAGCGGAGCTCGTGGATCCCGACGATCCCTTCCGCGTCATCGGCGTCGACCCGGCCCGCGTCACCAAGATCCTGATCCGGGCCGAGGATGGAATCTCGCCGGACGAGCTGCGCGACCGGGTCACCGTCCTGTATGACGCGTGGGTCGAGGAGTACGCCGCGCGCGACGATCTGCTCGTCCTCCCGTCCGCGCGGGGATTCGGGCTGAACATCCGCACGTGGGAGCAGGTCCAGGCGCGCTTCATCGGCCCGGTGGAGAAGGAACGCGATCTCATGCGGATCCTGTTCTCGATCGTCTACGTGGTCTGCGCGGCGCTGGTGCTGACCATCTTCTGGGCGATCGTCCACGAAAAGACCCGCGACATCGGCATTCTGCGCTCCGTCGGTTGTTCGCGCATCGGCATTTCCCTCATCTTCCTCCGCTACGGCCTGGTGATCGGCGTGCTCGGATCGGTCGTCGGCCTCATCCTTGCCTTCCTGATCGTCCGCAATGTCAACACCATTCACGACGCGATCGGACGCGATGCGCCGGTCTGGTCGTGGGTCACCGCCTTCGGGTTCGCCGCCGTCTCGCTCCTGATGACCATCCTCGCGGTCAAGCGGGAACGCATGCTGCCGATCGTGCTCTGGTCGCTGGGTACGATCGGCATGCTCGGCCTCGGTCTCATCCTGGTGCTTCACCGGGGCACGCTCGTCTGGGATCCGACCGTGTACTACTTCGATGCGATCCCCAACACGCTTGACGTACCCAACGCGATCGTCACGATGATCGGCGCGATCGTCTTCAGTGTGCTCGGGGCGTTCATTCCCGCCGCGAAGGCGGCGGATACCGATCCGGTGGAGGCGCTGCGCTATGAGTGAACCAGGCCGCACCACGCCGGCGGGAACCGCCCCGCCCACCCGGCCGGGCCCGGGACCGTACCGGGGACCGAACGGGACGGAGTTCATCCTCCGGGCCCACGATGTGTACAAGACCTACCGCATGGGGCGTGTCGATGTCCCCGTGTTGAAAGGCGCGTCGATCGAGGTGAAGGCGGGCGAATGGATCGCGGTGCTCGGCGCCTCCGGCTGTGGCAAGAGCACCCTTCTGCACCTGATGGGCGATCTCGATCAGCCCGACCCCGGCAAGGGAGAGATCTACTTTGAAGAGAAGCCGGTCAATCAGCAGTCACGATCGGAACGCAACTTCTACCGCAACCGAACGGTCGGCTTTGTCTTTCAGTTCTACCACCTGCTGCCGGAGCTGAACGTGATGGAGAACACGTTCATCCCTGCGCTGGTCGGGCTGACCCGGTTCAGCTACTACGCCAGACGCAGTGAGATTCATCGCCGCGCACAGGAACTGCTCACCAGTTTCGGCCTCGGCGACCGGCTCAAGCACCGGCCGCAGGAACTCTCCGGCGGGGAGCGGCAGCGCGTCGCGATCGCCCGGGCGCTGATGAATCAGCCGCGCGTCCTCCTCGCGGATGAACCGACCGGCAACCTCGATGAGAATACGGGCGGGGAGATACTCGAGCTTCTCGCCGAACAGCACCGCGCGGGGCTGACGATCGTGATGGTCACGCACGATCGCTCGATTGCCGACCGGGCCGACCGCGTCGTCGAACTGCACCACGGACGGGTGGTTGACCCCGCCTGATGCGGGGAGCCGGTCCTCGGGCCGGACACTCGAACTGGGTCCTCGAACGGGTCCCTCGAATTGGTCCTTTGGAATGGGCCCTCGAAAGTGGACCCCGAACCCGACTACGACTCGTCCCCGGAGGGGCCGTAGATCGCCGGTACCGGAATGTCGTTCAGACGGAAGGAGACCGTCAGGATGGCGCGGTGATGAATCATGTGGCTGATGATGAAGGTGCGGAACGTCTCGCCGCGCGTCATCTCGAAGATCGTCCTGCCCTGTTCCCGGAAGGCCCACATCTCGACAAGCTGTTCGTTGGTCACACTGGCGAGCGCCTTCCGGGCGACCGACACGTTCGCATCGAAGGTGCGCAGCACCTCGTCGCGTGATGCCGGGATTTCGGTTCGGTACGGCGGTTCGCCCGGGGGATGGGCGTCGAAGAACGGCTCCTGAAGCGTGTTCTCCACCCAGCCGGGGATCTCGGCAAGGTGACTCGCGTTCCAGCCGATCGTGTTGGACCGCTCGTGCGGCCGCCAGTCCAGCTTGTCATCCGGCACGCGTTCAAGCACCCGACGAGTCCTCGCCATCTCCTGATCGAACTCCGGAAGCAGGGTCGCTGCAGCGCTCATGGTGAACTCCTCGAAATGGTGGTTTCCCGCCCGGTCATGGTACCCGTCGGCTCAGCCTGAACGCGAACGACCTTGAGGGAAGTCGGGGAGGCAGATCCGGGCCGGGCGCGGTGGCGAATAAGATATCGACCATTCTCGATTTCACGGTATACTTCCGCTGGTATGCTCGGCCCTGCCTCTCTCCGCTGGATCATCGTCCTGACCGCACTGGCGGTCATGTGGTCGGCCACACCGGTCGGCGGCCAGTGGAACGACGTTCCATTCCCCGCGCCACTGACCATGGATGACGTTGCGCGGTGCGCCGAATTCCTCTCGCTCAGCCGCCCGCAGAAGCTTGCCGCGATCGCCGCATTGAACAGCGCGCAGCGCGACTATCGCGTGCTGCGCGACGGTCCGATGGCGGCCTACCACGCACGGTTCGAGGTCGATCCCTTCCGGCTGGTGGCGCTGACGCCGGCCGAGACGCGCCGCGCAGTCCGCGAGCACGAACAGATTCAGCAGCGGCTCGCGGAGATCGATGCAGCGTTCCTGCTGGAGATTGATTCGTTCCTGACCGATGAGCAGCGGGCGAAACTCCCACCGATCCGCACCGCGCGCGAGATCGCCCGCCTCGAACCGGTCGCCCGATTCGGTGTCCATCTGAACCTGTACGATCCATTGAAGCATGCTGAATTCTCCGCGCAGGACCGCGCGGGCTGGGACTTCATTCTGCGCGAATTCGATGAGACCTACCTGGAACTGCTGCGCCGGCGCGTGGCGTCGAATCGCAAAGTCGCGATCCGCACCGCCGAAATCCTTCAGGAGCAGCTGCGAGGGATCCCCCGGGACCACGAGCGCCGAATCCACCACCGCTCACTGTCAATCGCGAGAGAGCGTGCGCGCCAGGAGGTAGAGGAGATCCCCCCGGATATGGCACGGCATCTGTACGTGCGCACTTTGGACCGCTTCGCGCGCGAGCTTGATCCGAGGGTCGGTCTTCCCATTCGCCGGAAGCTGTTCAAGCAGTACTTCAGCGAGGGGTACCTGATCGGCGGCGATTACTTCACCCTCATGCTGATGCGCGTAATGGAATCGGAAGATCTTGATGACCGGGAGCGGGCGCTCGTCCAGCCGATCGCGGATCAATTCACGCGTCAGATCGAAGCGCTGCGGGAAAAGCAGGTCGACGGGCGCGTGCGCTTTGAAGCGTCCCGGCCCATCTCTCCCTTCTCGGGACCCTCACACGAGAGCTACCTCGCCCTCCGCCGCGATCTGTCATCGGAACTCGAGAAACACCGTCAGACTGCTCAGGAGCAACTGAATCGCGCGCTGGGCGAAGAGCGGGTTACCGACGTCTCTCGCCGCGCCCGCGAGAGAAGCCGCGACCAGTCGGAATACGCGCAGTTGATGGCCTGGTCGACCCGCTGGCTTCTGCCCGAGATGATCACCTCGCGGCAGCTGGACCGGTTCGCCCGCGTTTTGGCGCTGCCTCATGCGCGGGACGAACGCCTGCGTTCGGCATTCCGGGACTATCGCGAAGCGTATCGAGAAGTGCTGGACGAAGCGCACGCGGCGCTGCCGGTTGATCTGAACCATGCCCATCCGCACGCCGGCCAGTCAACAGTCAAAGGGATGCACGCGGTGCAGCGCGACTATGTCGACCGGCTTCGCGCGATCGACGCGGCGTTCTTTCGGCAGCTTGGTGAAAGCGGCCTGGACGCACGGGCGATTGAACGAATTGAAGCGATGCGGACCCGTCAGGTCCACGTGGCGATCCTGCAACGAGGCGTCTATCCGCTCACCGCCCCGCCCCTGGACCTGTTGGCCGTGATCGCGGACCACGATGCCGCCCTGCTCGTGGAGCCGGACTTCGATGCCGCGATCCGCAGCTACGAGGCGGAAGCCAGCGCCCTGATGGCCGACATGTATCGCCGGAGCAGACGAGTCATTCAAGCCCAGGATGTGCGGCGTGGCGCGGCGCACGATCGCATTCATCGCGACCCGGAGACGGAGATTCCCGATGCCCCGCAATCGCTCGAGGATCTGCGCACGATCGTTGCTGCGGGCCGCCATCTGCGCGATCTGACCCTCAC
>SLDM01000404.1 GCA_007125255.1 Phycisphaerales bacterium | reverse complement strand
TCGATCGCCTTGATCTGATCGCGGAGCTTGGCTGCCCGCTCAAACTCCAGTTTGGCGGACGCCTCGTCCATTTCCCTTTTCAACTCACGCAGCATGGTGCTGCGCTTGGAGGTCAGGAACCGGATGAATCGGTCGATATCCTTGCGGTACTCCTCCGGCGAGACCTTGTTCGCGCACGGCGCGGTGCACTGGTCAATCGGATGGAGAAGGCACGGCCGGAAGTAGCGGTTCTTCGGATCGCGGGAGTCGATCTCAAGCGTGCAGGTGCGGTACCGGAAGACGCGCTGCAGCAACTGCACCGAATCGCGCAGCGCGCTGACCGAGGTGAACGGGCCGAAGAGCCGCGCGCCTTTGAACGGCTCGTCCGTCGGGTTCCGGGTGATGAACACCCCGGGGAACTCATCACCCATCGTGATGGCGAGGTAGGGAAAGCTCTTGCCGTCGGTCAGTTTGGCGTTGAACCGCGGCCGGACGTCCTTGATGAGCCGGCTCTCGGTGAGCAGGGCCTCCCACTCGGTTTCGCAGTCCAGGACGTCAAGATCCTCCACGAGCTCGAGCATCGGCTGCTTCTTCGGGCCGAGATCCGCCGAGGGAACGAAGTACGATCCGACCCGGTCGCGGAGCGAGCCGGCCTTTCCGATGTAGATGACCGTTCCGGCGGCGTCCTTCATGAGGTACACGCCGGGGGTTCGCGGCAACGCCCGGGCCGACCGGGCCAGCCGGGAGAGTCGATCCTGCGGTGACTCCGGCGTGGGGGTGGGGGATCCGTCCGGTTCTGATGGGTGATCGGCCATGGACTGCGGAGAATGCTAGCGGCATGAAGAGGTCCCGTCCGCCGACTCCCGGGCCGGCCCCTCATCGTGAGCGGGGGGGAACTGCCGGAGGGTTGCCGGAACGTTGTCGAGGCGTTATCAGGAAACGGCCCGGCGATAGGCCGGTTGAGGGAGGCGGTGGTTCGTCCGGTGAGAAGCCGATAACGAAGCCCCAAAGCGCCCATCTTCCTGCCACTGCCGCCGGTAGTCCGGTCATCGGAGCCGCCGGATGGAAGAATCTTCCGGAAAGCGGAAAAACTCCCAGATACGGAAATAGCCCTCGCCGGACCGGCGTTCAGCAAGTAGACTGTTTCTTCTCGTCGACCGGGGAGTATTTATACCCGGCGAGCGAGACCGATTCTTTTACCTGTTAGGTATCTGGCCTACTCAAGCATGACGGAGGAGCGTTTCTTATGAAGACCCTGATCAATGTGATGGCAATTTGCGTGATGGTGGCCATGTTCGGCTGTCAGAGCACTCAGACGGTGAACCCCGGCGCGGTGAGCAACGGCTCGGCGTGCACGGTGGAGAAGAGCGAGTGCGGCGCGAAGAACGGTGCGGCCTGCACGAAGGACAAGAGCGAATGCTGCGGCGCCGCTCACTGCGAAGGTGAAGCGAGCATGGGTGCGGTCAGCGAGTGCGGCGCGAAGAAGTGCTGCGGCGAAAAGAAGGACTGCGAGAACAAGGCCTACGAGAACGGGTCCGACTGCGCATCCAAGTGTGAAAGCAAGTGCGAAGGCAAGGCGAGCATGGGCGCGATGAGCGACTGCGATGCCGCCAAGAAGTGCTGCGGCGCGAAGCGCTGCTCCGATGACGCGTAAACCCTTTTCGCGTCTCCGGTAAAACAGATCTCATGATCGATCGATATCGCCCGGTTTGGCCGGGCGATGTCGTTTTTGGCCGCCTGCAAACGCTTCGCGCAGGTCCAGGGAAGACGCAATTGCAATGGGGTTGGGGACTTCCTATGATGGCCGTTCTGATCCCGGGGATCGTTGCGAAACCAAACGAAGAAGCACTCTGGATGGAGGAGTTCTCCCAATGACGACCCGTACGCTGATTCCGCCCCATGGTGGCGGCCAACTTGTCAACCGCATCGCAGATCCTGAGCGCGCTCAGGTGCTCCGCGACCGAGCCGAACGGCTTCCAAAAATCACGCTCAGTCACAAGCAGTTCTGCGACCTGGAGATGATCGCCACCGGTGCGTTCAGCCCGCTGATCGGGTTTGCCAAGCAGAAGGACTTCGACAGCATCTGCGAGACGATGCATCTCGCCGATCCGATCAAGCCCCCGGAAGGTCGGCGGAAGAAGTTCCAGAGGCCCCGCTACCCCGTGTGGCCGATTCCGATCACCCTCGCGGTGGACGATGAAACCGAAGCGACGCTCGAGCGGCGCGGCCAGGCCGCCCTCTATCACCAGGACGGCACCCTGCTGGCCATCATGGACACCTCGGACATCTACGAGCACGACAAGGAAAAGATGTGCAAGAGTGTCTTCGCCACCGATGATCCGGAGCACCCGGGCGTGAAGGCGGTGCAGGAGGAAGGCAACTGGCTGGTCGGCGGCGCGATCCACGTCATCACCGTCACGCCGGAACGCGAGCCCGGTGAGCAGTTCACCGAGTACCGGCTCAAGCCCGCCGAGACGCGCGAAGCATTCGAGCAGCGCGGCTGGAGCACGATCGCGGCGTTCCAGACCCGCAACCCGATTCACCGCGCTCACGAGTACCTCACCAAGTGCGCGCTGGAGATGTGCGACGGGCTTCTGATCCACCCGCTGGTCGGGGAAACCAAGCCCGGTGATATCCCCGCGGATGTGCGCATGAAGTGCTACGAGGTGCTCATCGACAACTACTACGTCAAGGATCGCACGATGCTGTCGGTCATGCCGGCCGCGATGCGGTACGCCGGTCCGCGCGAGGCGGTTCTCCACGCGCTGGTGCGGCAGAACTACGGTGTGTCGCACTTCATCGTCGGCCGCGATCATGCCGGCGTGGGCGACTACTACGGCACGTACGACGCGCAGAACATCTTCGACGAGTTTCACCGCGGCGAGATCTTCATCACGCCGCTCAAGTTCGAGCACTCCTTCTTCTGCAAGAAGACCGGCCAGATGGGGAGCGCGAAGACGACGCCGTCGGATCCGAGCGACCGCGTGTTCCTCTCGGGAACCAAGGTCCGGGAGATGCTCGCCAACGGCGAGCGGCCGCCGGCGGAGTTCAGCCGCCCCGAAGTCGCCGATGTGCTCATCGAGTGGGCGACTTCCCAGGTTGAGACGGCCAACGCCTGATTCGGCCATGGGCTTACCGATGGCCTGACAGACGATACCGGTTCAATGATCACTCTCCTTTCATCTGACACGCAACCACAAAGTTCACCGCAATGACTAAACAAGTAGCAACGAATATCACCTGGCACGAAGGATCGATCACCCGCGAGGAACGCGAGAAGAAACTCGGCCACAAGGGCGCGACGGTCTGGTTCACCGGCCTGTCCGCAAGCGGCAAGAGCACGATTGCCGTCGCCCTCGAACAGGTGCTCATGCAGCGCGGCTTCAGCGCGTATCGGCTCGACGGCGACAATGTTCGCCACGGGTTGAACAAGAACCTCGGCTTCTCCGCAGATGACCGGGCGGAGAACATCCGCCGCATCGGCGAGGTCTCCAGGTTGTTCGCGGATGCCGGCATCATCGCTCTGTCGAGCTTCATCAGCCCGTACATCAAGGATCGTGATATCGCGCGCGACCTGCACAAGAACGACGATCTGCCGTTTCTCGAGGTGTACGTTGACTGCCCGCTCGACGTGGCGGAGGAACGCGATCCCAAGGGGCTCTACAAGAAGGCCCGCGCGGGTGAGATCAAGGGCTTCACCGGCATCGATGATCCCTACGAAGCGCCGAGTTCGCCGGAGCTTCATCTGCGCACCGATCAGCTCAGTATCGAAGAGTCGGTCGAAGAGATACTCAAGATGCTCGAAGGGCACGGCATTATCAGAATGTGACTTGGGGGCGAAGTAACAAAGTGACGAAGTGATTTATCGCTTCGGTGGTCCTCGCGCCGCAACCACTTCGTTACTTCGTTACTCAGTCACTTCGTCACTTTTCTGCGCTACCCCCGGTAGGTCAGCGGCCGGCCGGTCAGGCCGGTCAATTCCCGGATGAGGGTCATGCCGAGGAAGCCGAAGAACGCGAGGATGGTCAGCGCGATCGCCGGGCCCGTCATGTTGAGCGCATACAGCCAGGCCGCGCCGTAGAGACACTGCCACATCGCGCCGTAGCGCTTGAGTTTCTCGGCCGCGATCCGGTTGGTGGCCCGGCGGGTCTTCCAGAACATGATTGCGGCGAAACCCATCACGGCCAGGACCGGATAGATCGTGCTCAGGGGGTGGAGCTGGTCCGGCCAGAGGTCGCGTTCCGACCGCAGCCCCAGACCAATGATCAGGATCGACCAGAAGACCCATCCCGCGAGGACGGCGGCCACCGCGCGGCGGTTCAGACGCGGCCGTTTGTCTTCCAGCGTGTGGACCAGGACGGCGATCACGACGACGTGGGTCATGATGAGCCAGACCGGAATCGTGAAGGCCAGTTCGTGATTCGGAATGAACATGTTGGCGGCGTGAACCAGCCCGATCGTGATGATGCCGACGGAGGGAATGTACTTGCCCGCCGCGTTGTAGAACAGGACGGCGCCGGCGGTGAAGAGCGTAATCCACAGGGAGATCGTGCCGAAGAGCTCCGCGGAGAGAATGGCCGTCATCAGGGCGGCGACGGCGACGATGACGGCTTGTCCCCGCCGAATACGGCCGGCGGGCAGCGGTCTTTCGGGGCTGAACGCAGAGTCGTGTTTCACATCCAGAATGTCATTGAGCGCGGCGCCGTAGGCGAACAGGCCGATCGCCACCCCCGCCGCGGCCAGCAGCGCAACCGGCAGGGACATCTGCGCCACGGGCAGGTCGGAGTGCGGCCACATGGCGCGACTGAGCAGCACGATGAAGAGCAGGTCCGCCATCGCGCCGAAAGCCATGCTCAACCGCGTCAGCTGGATCGCGGTAATGAGCCGCAGCAGGAATCGCCGAACGGGATAGTTCCTGTTCATGACGATTCGTTGAGCAGGCCCGAGCGCAGGGCGAGTTCGTAGTTGGAGAACTCCGGCTCGTCCGTCACTTCTCGCTCGATGTGATCGGCCAGCCATCCCGGAATCGATACCTCGTGATCCGCAGCGGGCAGTTCAACTTCGGCCAGGACCAGGCCCCGCGGCTGCTCAAAGACGTCCACCTCCCAGGTGAGCCCGTCCTCCTCGACGGCGTACCGCGACTTCAGGATGCGGCGACCGTCCGTCTGCGGCCAGTGGCGCTCGAACTCTTCGGAGGTCATCACCCGTTCGGTTTCCTCGCGCACGAGTCCGTGGCCGCGCTTGATCGTGTGGGTGCAGGTTACCGACCCGTCGGGACGGGTCGCGCGGCGAACGCGTCCTTCGAGCGCCGGCTGGCTCTCTCCCTCCGGCGGCGGAAGGTAGCCCTGCTCGAAACGATGGTGCACGGCATGCGCCGGCAGGTCCGGCTTCTGCCGCAGCAGAAAAGTGCGTTCGATTTCCTCGGTGCGTGCGGGGGTGGTCATGATCGCGGCAACTCTCTATGGCACGCGGTGGCGGGCTTCGGCACGCGGTGACGGGGGGACCGCCCCGCCGAAAACGAATGAAAAGTGGAGCGTATCGGACTCGAACCGACAACCCCTGCCTTGCAAAGGCAGTGCTCTCCCAATTGAGCTAACGCCCCGTACGGTACCGGCTCCCCGCGGGCTCACCGCAGGGCGACGGTACGATCGGGATTATAGCGAACGAGAACGACTACGGTCGCGGAGCGAGAACATCGACCCGGCGTGGTCGAAGCAGGTTTAATCGAAGCCCGCCGTCGTAGGTCCGGTCGCCCACGACCCCGATGAGCTGCCCGATCATGGCGGTCAGATCGTGATCCTCATCCGCGTGCACGTACGCAACGGTCCGGCCGCTGCCCGGGTCCTGAAGCCGCAGGAGTCGCGGCAATCGATCGCCATCATAGATGCGGCTCGTGGAGAGTCGGCCGACCGCGGTGTAGTCCGCGTGGTCGTCCAACGCCAGCCGCGCCGCTTGGGAGCGTTCGGTCGCC
>SLDM01000409.1 GCA_007125255.1 Phycisphaerales bacterium | reverse complement strand
TGCCGCTCGTGCTCGGCACGCCGGAATCGACGCTTCAAGACGTCGTGGTCATTCCGT
This sequence comes from Phycisphaerales bacterium, assembly GCA_007125255.1. Lineage (GTDB taxonomy): Bacteria > Planctomycetota > Phycisphaerae > Phycisphaerales > SM1A02 > SKZB01. The sequence continues at coordinate 5,911 of SLDM01000409.1, read as the reverse complement.
TCAATGACCCCGAGCGCGCGATCGCCATTCTCGATCAACACGCCGATGAACTGGCCTGTGTGCTGCTCGACCTCATGCCGCATCGGGCCGGGCTGAACCCGGCCGACTCGGAGTTCGTCCGAGCGCTGCGCGACTGGACGAGCCGCACCGGCACGCTGCTCGTCCTGGATGAAGTGATCACCTTCCGCACGGAGTACGGCGGGCTTCAATCGCGCTACGACCTCACCCCCGACCTGACCGCCATGGGCAAGATGATCGGCGGCGGCTTCCCGATCGGCGCGGTCGCCGGCCGGAGCGACGTGCTGGATGTCATGAATCCGCGGCGGGAGGGCAATCTGCTCTTTCCCCATTCCGGCACATTCTCCGCCAACCCGATTTCGATCACCGCCGGCCTGGCCGCGATGGAGAAGTTCGATGCGGCGGCGGTCGCGCGGCTCAACACGCTCGCCGAGCGCGCCATGCAGGGGATCAACGGCGCGATCCGCGCGACGGGCGTCCCGGCGTGCGTGACCGGCACGGGTTCGATGTTCCGCGTCCACATGAAAGCCCGGCCGCCGCGCGATTATCGCGAGGCGTACCTCGACGCGGAGAAGAAGCAGCGTCTCGCCCTCCTGCTTGATCACCTCTTCGGCGCCGGCTGCATGCTCATCAACACCTGTACCGCCACGCTCTCCACGCCCATGACCGAGGCGGAGGTGGATGCGCTGATTGCCGCGACACGCGCCGGCTTTGAGAAGATTGCCGCCACGACCTGACCGCATCGGACATGCGTGCGGGAGAGCGATCCGGCGCGTCCCTCGAATCGATCCCCGCTCGCTCCGGAGCCTGGCGGCGGCCATCTCCGGAACCAGAGCCGTTTCGACCGTGCGCGGCTCGTCCTTTACACTTCCCCGTCATGCGGATCATGCACATCTCGACGCGCCTGATTCTCGGCGGATCGCAGGAGAACACGGTGCTGTCCTGCGAGGGTCAAGCCGCACGGGGGCACGAGGTGTCGCTTGTCTTCGGCCCGATCTACGGACCGGAAGGCTCGATGCTGGAACGCGTGCAGAAGGCCGGTTCGATCGAGGCGATCGAAACGCCCAACCTGGTCCGTGAACTGGCGCCGCTTCGTGATCTCCGCTGCCAGCGCGATCTGCGGAGGATCATCCGTGACTGGAAGCCGGATGTGGTCCACACCCACTCGTCCAAGGCGGGCATCCTCGGCCGGATCGCCGCCTGGAAGGAGCGCGTCCCCGCGGTGATTCACACCGTCCACGGCCCGCCATTTCACCGACACGAAAAGAAGTGGCGGAACGCGCTGTACATCCTCGCCGAGCGCTACGCCGCCCGGCGCTGCCACCGCATTGTCTGCGTGGCCGAGGCGATGCGGGAGCAGTTTCTTGCCGCGAAGATCGGCCGGCCGGATCAGTACGCCGTGGTCTTCTCGGGGATGGAGGTCGAGCCCTTTCTGCACCCGCAGCACGACCCGGAGCAGGTGCGAAAGGAGCTCGGGTTCTCTTCCGATGATTTTATCGTCGGAACGATTGCGCGGCTGGCGGAGCTGAAAGGCCACGATGATCTGCTCGACGCGATGCGGCCGCTGTTCGTGGCCCGCCCGAACCTGAAACTGCTCTGGGTCGGTGATGGCTGGTGGCGCGAGCGGCTGGAGGCGCGGCTCGAGGAGATGAAGCTGCGCGATCGCGTAGTCACGACGGGACTGGTTCGGCCGGAAGAGATTCCACGGTACCTGCAGGCGATGGACGTGCTTGCCCACCCGAGCTACCGGGAGGGTCTGCCCCGCACGGTCACGCAGGCGCTCCTGAGCGCGAGGCCGGTGATCGCCTACGACGTCGATGGCACGCGGGAGGTCTGCCGCCACAACCAGACGGGAAAACTGCTCGAGCCGGCGGACATCGAAGCGCTGAGAGAAGCGGTGCTCTGGATGATGGACCACCCGGAGGAGCGCCGGGCGATGGGCGAGCGCGGGCGGGCGATGTGTCGCGAGCCGTTCAGCGCCGCCACGATGGTCGAGTCGCTGGAAGCGCTGTATCGAGAGTCGCTCGATGATGGCGGCGTCGCGTGATACGTCTTCCAGGTCAGATCCGGGCGAGCAAAGCATTCACCGCGGAGGACGCGGAGAGCGCGGAGAAGAGTAAAGCAGCGGAGGAACGGAGTGTGAGAGAGAAGGCACGGAGCATTCACCGCGGAGGACGCGGAGAGCGCGGAGAAGGGCAAAAGAGCAGAGGAACGAAGTGACGAAGAGGGAGGATGGAGGTGCCAGCCTGCGCCTCTCCTCTGCAAGCCTTCGCTGAATGCTCCCACCGCTGCTGGCTCATCCCTTCTGGTCACTCAAAGCAGATTCCTGAAGCGCCCCCAAATGCCGAAAGAGATTTTTCAAGCCAACGAATCTTCTCACTCCTCTCCGCGTCCTCTACTTCTCCTGCGGTGAAACTCCGTCACGCACGAACCTGATCCAGGATTCGTATGAGAGGGCGGTAGGCGCGGAAGGCACGTGGCGGCGCATCATGGGGGAGAGCACGGTGGAGAAGAAAGGCGCTTCGGGCTCCGCGGGGAACCGGGAGCGAAGAAACTCACGCAGCGCTCGTCTCCTGCTGGACAAGATCAAGCCATGCCTGCCGCAGTTGTCGCGTGAGCGATCCCGGCTCGCCGGAATCGATCGACTCCCGCTCCACCCCCACGACCGGCAGGACGCCCCAGCTGGAGTTGGTCAGGAACACTTCCTCGGCGGCGAGCAACTGCTCGATGTCAAGCATGCGCTTTTCCACCGCGATCCCGTCGCGCTCGGCGATCTCGATGATGGTCTGCCGCGTGATTCCCGGCAGCGAGCACGAGGGGATCGAGCCGTGAGGCTCCTCACCGCGGGCCAGGGGCGTCAGAAGCGTGCCGGACTTGAGAAGAAAGACATTGCTGACACAGCCGCCGACGAGATGGTTGCTGACCGAGAACCAGAGCGCTTCGCCGGCCTGCCGGGTTCCGGCCAACTGGAGCGCCTGGATGCGCTGCCAGTAGTTCAGAGTCTTGTGTCCCGCCATCGGCAGGAAGGGACTCTCCCGCCCGTCCGCGATGGTGACGCGCACGCCCTTCTCGAAGAACGCATCGGGGTAGTCGGTTGGAGGCTGGGTGACGATCAGGACCGTCGGATCCTGACCGCTCCGGCCGGTGGCGTGCAATCGGTTCAGATCGCCTCCGGTGAGGGTCAGCCGGACCCGCGCCGCATCGAGCCGGTTCCGCTCGACCGTCATCTGGACCGCCTCGGCAAGGGGCTCGATGTGCAGCCGCTCGGTGAGCCGCAGCTCTTCGGCCGATGCGGCGAGGCGTTCCAGGTGGTCTTCAACGCGGAACACTCGTCCGTTGCGCGCGAGCATCGTTTCGAACACGCCCACCGCGTGCTGGAAACCGGCGTCAAAAACGGAGATGCGCGCTTCGTCCCGATGGACAAACTTGCCGTTCAACCAGACTTCCATACCTGTCACTTCTCCCTTTCGCACCTCGGGCGGGCGGACGGTTCACGCGATGGTTCTCGGGTCACTCGCGCGACGTGACCGCTTCGCCATCAGCGGTCCACGTCCACGAACTTGTATCCCAACAGGCGGTACCCACCCGGGCGACCGTCGTGGTGAAATCGCAGCAGCAGTTGCCGGGCATCCTCCACTTCTTCGCCGGCGAGCCGGGCGTGATGGCTCGCGCGGCCATCGCCGGCCGGCCTCGGCGCGTCACCGGTTTCGATGTCGATCGTGAGTGTCCCGGGGTCCACCTCAGCGCGGAGCCAGCCGGCCATTTCCTCGCGCAGTGAAGCGGAGAGATCCAGTCGCCGCGCCATCGACTCCGAAGCGGGCCGGATTCGATCGTCCGCGAGCTCCTCGATCAGCTCATGCGCCGCATCGCGGAGTTCCCCCCGGATTTCCCGGTCACTCATCCCGGGGACGGCCGAGTTGGTCAGCCAGAACCCCGCCGCGACGATCAGCGCCAGCAGCGGGAAGATCACCAGGCGCGTCCACCGCGCGTACTGGTGATCCGGGGGTTTCAGATCCGGCGTCGCGTGCATACCGCCAGAGTGTACGCGTTCGCGGGTCATGCCGCAGCCGCTCCCTGAAAAAGCGGCGAACCGCGCCGTTCCCCGGCCACCTCGCGGTGAATCAGCGCGGGGTCACCGGATCGGCGAAGAGGACGTAGATGCTGGAGGAGCTGAACGGCCGGTTCAACGCCATCTCCACCCGGGAGGTGAAGGGATAGGGCACATCCGGGCGGGCGTTGTTCACCTGAACGATCTCATGCCCGACCTGGTTGCCGTGTCGGTCGAAGAAGGTGATCGCCACGCCGATGTTGCGCACCTCATCGCTGCCGTTGATGATGCTGCCGGAGATCGTCATCTCCGTGTAGTCGATCTCCCGGGCCGGATCGCCGTGGTGGTAGAACCCGAAGAAGGGGTCATACAGCAGCCGCGTCCTTTCGGAGTCCTCGGTACGGTAGTGGTACGCCATGCGGCCGGCGAAGAGGTCGAAGCCCAACGGCTGGAAGCCGGCGTCGCGGTATTTTCGGGCTTCGCGATCCAGCGCTTCACGCTCACGCCGCTCATCTTCGACCTCCCGTCGTCGCTGTCGGCGCTCCTCACGCTCCGCGGCGCGGCGTTCCTGCATCTCCTGGTAGACCCGGCGCTGCGCTTCGCGTTCACGAATCTCCCGGACCGACCGGTACTCTTCAAAGTCCCGGCCGTACTCGTGGTGGTCGAGAATGAACTGGCGGAGCTCCTCCAGCTCACGCCGGGCGACCTCGGCATCGAGCCTGGCATCGGCGAGCCGGCCGCGCAGCTGGCTATTCTCCTCCATCAGGTCGCGGATCACCCGGTCGGCGTGTCGATCGCCGGTCAGCGGCGGCGAGGAGGATGGTGCGCCGTTCCCGGTGCCAAGAAAAAGCACGCCTGCCAACATCGCTCCGAGGGAGAGGCCGGTACCGATCAGACGCCATGCCATGGGAAAATCCTTTCAAGCCGGGGGGTTCGATCACCCTCCCCGGTACATGATTCGCCGGTCGGGCCGGTCTGTCGAGAAATTGCCCGGTTCAATCGCCGGACTCGTCCGCCGCAGATGGCGGAGCGCCGTCCTCGGCACCCGCTTCGATCCGCTGCCGCAGGGTTCGGGCGCGCTCCACGAGGGCCGCCCGGTCCTCCTCCAGCGGCGTCAGCTCGTAATGCCAGTGGACGCGGCTGCGCAGGTCGGCGGGCAGAATTTCGGAAACGAAGTCAAAGGGAATGGTGTCCCAGAGCGGGGCCCGGGCCTCACCGTAACTCATCACTGGTTCGTAGCCCGCCCGCTCCAGGCGGACGTCATACCGGCCGTAGTAGAGAAAGTCGACATCCACCGGCGTGCGGCCGATCTCCCGATCGTTCACCCAGACCAGGGCGCCCGGAGGCTCGGAGGTAATCGAGATCGTCCGCCGCACACAACCGGAAAGGACCACGACCATGGCGATCAGTCCGAGCGCCACGACGGACCTGACGAGACCGGCTGGTTCCTGAGCGTTCCTGACCATGGGCCGGATCCTACCAGAACACGTTCGGAGGTGCTGCGGCCGGGGGGGTCGCGGCGATCGAATCGGCGATCTACTCTTTCTTTCAGGTCGATCCGCTCTCCTTTCCGATAGCCGTTCGGTGGGATGGGGGGAAGGGCGGCGGATGCTGCCGGCGAATTCGGCACGATTGAGGAGGTTCCCCCGTGCGACCTGATCTTCACAATCGGATGCTGCGGCCGATGGCCATTACCCTCTTCACCACCACCCTGCTGGCGTGGCTGGCGCTACCGGCGCTGCAGGTCCAGGGCGGGGAGGATGATCCATTCGGCGCGTGCTGTCTGCTGCCGGGCATCTGTACCGGCGGTTTGACCGAATCGGCCTGCGAGGATGTGGACGGAAT
>SLDM01000139.1 GCA_007125255.1 Phycisphaerales bacterium | reverse complement strand
CGGCGAGAATAAAGATGACGACCATCCGCCGACTGAGTTCATCCATCTCCGTCGGCAGCGCGAAGTACGCCGCGATTGCCACGAACGCGGTGCCCAGGACGATCCAGGGGCGGCGGTCAGCGGGTCGTGACGTTGGAGGGGTCGCGGCGGACATGGGGCATCCGGTTCAGCTTTCGCGAGCACTGTACCGGATGGGAAGGCCGTTGGTGGGATTCGTTTTTCCCGATTGTTCAGCTGTCGGGGTCCGCGACATCAACCGAGACGGAGAACTCGGCAGGCGACTCGTAGCCGGCGACAAAGATCCGTCCGTTGACGGTCTTCAGGCCGGGGCGCGCCTCGCTGTCCATCTTGACGTGTATGTTCATGCTTTCCCCGGGATCCAGGCGGCGCCGGGCGGGCAGGCCGATCTCGGTGCAGGGGCAGCTCGCGCCCGCCCGCAGAATCTGCAGCGCGCGATCACCGGTGTTCGTCACCGTCGCGGTCGTTTCGTGCATCGTGTTGGGATCGACCGGTCCGAAGTCGATCCAGGACGGCTGGAACTGGAGTGGGGGCTCGCCGGAATCCAGCGGCAACTCTTCGCCGTCAGCGCCGCGAGCCGCGACCGTGTTGCGGGTCGGATCGGTTTCGTCGGCCTGCTGCTGCCGGGCAAGGTCAAAGTGGATGAAGGGGCCGATCGCGAAGGCGGCGAGGGCGATGCCGACAATGACCAGTCCCCAGAGGGTCAGGCCGGAGTACTGCCGCGCCGGCATCTCCTGGGATTGGGCGACTTTGCGCTTCTTTCGTTGCGAACGACTCTTCTTTCGGGACATTCCAGGCTCCTTGAAGACCGCACACTATAGGCAAGACCGGCCTCGGCGGTCACCCCCGAAGGGGGACCGGAACCGGTCGTGGCCCGTGGGTCGTGGTCCGTGGGCCGCGCGGCCCACCGGGCTCATCGGTTCATTGGCCGGGCGGCTGTACCGGCCGTCCATTTCGCCGGGTCGGACGACCGCCGCGAAGGTCAGATAACCATCGTTGGGCGCCGATGTGATACCCAGGCGGATCGGTTCATTCCGTGCCGGCACCGTTCGGTCGGACGGTGCAAAGCGGGCGTGGGTTCCGGCCGAAGGGAGAGAGAGCGACGGTGGGCTTGGGAAAATTTTCACAGGATCCCGCGATGGTGATCGATCGATCCGCTGAGCTGGCGTAGGATTGCCGGAGCGGCCAGTGTGGCGGGCCAGAGAGAGCAGGTAGAGTGAGGGGAAGCGTGGCGGGGTTCGTTGTTTGTTTTTCTCTCCCCGGTTGGCACCATTTCTCTTCTTCACTTCGCGGGATCATTGATTGCACCGTTCCGAATGATCACGTCCGAATGACCAGATCCGAACGATCAGGCGTCATGCATCGGATTCTCAAGCTACGTACGAGGCCACGATGAACCAGTCCGCCAGTGTGTTCCGTCCCATCCTGGACTTCTTCAGCAGTATCTGGCTCGGGGTCATCCTGCTCACGATACTTTTCGTCTACTCGGCCGTCGGGTCGGCGGGATTCTGGGTCCCCGGACACCACACTTTCATCAACTACCACGACTGGGCGCACGAGCTCAACTTCGGACTTCCCTGGACGCAGGTGCACATCCGCCAGGCGCCCGGGCTCGAGATGACGGAATTCGAATGGTTCCACTGGTGGCCGTTCAATCTGCTGATCGCGTTCATCTGCGTCAATCTCGTCGTCGCCACCATCCGGCGCATTCCGCTCAACCTGATCAACCTCGGCGTGTGGATGATTCACACCGGAATCATCATGATCGCCGTCGGCAGCGTCATGTACTTCTGGACCAAGCTCGAAGGTGAAGCGCCGATCATTCGCCGCACGGTCGCGATCAACCTCCCGGGTGCCGATCCGGCGTCATTGCCCGCGCTCCCCGGCAATACGATGACGGTCGATGCTGAGGATGGCCGCTACATCTTCCGAATCATGAGCATTGATCCCAACTGGGAGATTCTGTCCGGCGAGAATCGCGGAGAGAAAACCTTTGCGGTTTTCGTCGGCGTGCAGGGGCCGGGAGGACCGTTCATGAGGACGCTCCTGGCGGACTTCCCGCAGTACACCGAAGATGCCATCTTCACCGACGATCCTTCGCAGCCGCGGGTCCGGGCGATCAACGCCATCGGCGAGCGCCTGGTCGATCAGCGCCTCGAGCTGGGTCTTGAGTTTGAGCCGCAGGAGAAGTTCTTCCTGGTCGACACCCCGGCGCTGTATCTGCGTGAACGCGGCCAGCGCGAGTGGGTTCAGCGGCCGATTCCGAAGCTGCCCCGGTACAACGACTACATTCGGGCGAGGAACGATGTCTGGGCGGACTCCAGTCGTCTGACCAGCGACAACTTCCGCGCCCGCGACCTGCACATTCCACTCCATGCCGTGGAGGAGGGCGATCCGCTTCCGGATGTTCCCATCTTCGTCAACCGCTACGTCCGCTATGGGTTCATGGAATCCCGCCGGGCTTCGGGGGGGAATCAGCTCGACCCGGTCGTCTCTGTCCGGATCGCCAACAATCGCGGTCAGAGCCGGGAGTATCAGCTCATCGCATTCGATTCGGTCAACCGGGAAGTGGAAGGCGGGCAGATGCGCTTCGTCTGGGTGGAGAACCAGGAAGAGTTCACCCGGGCCGGTGAGTTCCGGCCTCCGCGCCTGCGACTGCAATTGCCGGAGCATGACATCGACAAGACGGTCGATGTCGCCGAGACCGCCGGTGAGGAATATATCGCGATCGAGGGAACTGATTTTTCGTACCGCATCGAATCGGTGCAGGATGAGCTCGAGCTCGGTGCGGCGCAGCCGATCTCCGTGGCGATTGTCCATATCCGCACGCCCGACCGGACTTTCCAGCGCTGGGTCTTTGATGATGAGACGATCGAGAATCGCGATTTCGCGATCGGCGAGTCGGGCGGAATGCACGAGAGGGCGGTCGAATTCGATGATCGTATTCAGATGCTTTACAAACCCGGCCGACGGCCGGCACCCGTGACGATCATCGGTGGGCCGAGCACGGATGACCTGCACGTTCTGCTCGCGCTCGGCAGCGGCCAGCCCACCCTGCGGCCGTTCACTTCGGGACGGCCGATTCAGATCTCCTCGGACGTCACGCTTGATCTGCTCGCTTTCGCACCGTACACCTGGTCCGAGCGTCGGCCGGTGATCGTTCCGCCGGAGCAGCGGCAGCGCGACGCTCGGCAGCAGCGATCGATCATCCGCGTGACTGCCGACGTGGCCGGCGGGAAAACCGACTGGCTGCCGTTTCACGTCTATCCGTTCCGCGATCGCACCGAAGCATTGAGGCGATATCCATTCCGTCCGGCGGAGTTCGAACTGCCCGACGGGCGCGTGATCGAAATGATCTACTCTCGTGAACGCCGCGATCTTCCCACCGCGATTGCCCTCAACGACTTCATCCTCACCTCGCACATCGGCGGGTTCACCGGCGAAACATCGAGTATCCGCGATTGGACGAGTGTGGTCAGCTTCTGGGATGACCAGGAGAACGACTGGGTCAACCAGCAGACCATCAGTATGAATCGGCCGGGAAGTTACGGCGGATTCTGGTATTTCCAGTCTTTCTGGGATCCCCCCGAGGAGCCGCGCGGAGAAGGCGATCCGGGTTCGGCGGGAATGAATTTCACCATTCTCGGCGTCGGAAACCGTAACGGCGTCTGGACGCAACTCGCCGGTTCGATCATTTCCGTGTTCGGCATGATCTACGCGTTCTACGTCAAGCCGGTCATCAAACGTCGTCGTCAGCAGGCCGTGATGCAGCGGCTCGCCGCAGAACAGGGCAGTGGTGGGGCAACGGCCCGCGTCGCCGGCGCGCCGGCGTTTGAAGCGGAGTGGCCGCCCGCAGGAGAAAGTTCGGAGAACCGATCATGATGAAGCCCCTGAATCGAACCATTTGCCTTTTCGTGTCCGTGTTGGCGGCCATGGCATGGCTCGCCCCCTCCGCCGTGGCTGATCCGTCCGGCGAACGTCTGACGAGTGCAGAGCGTCGAGCCGCCTTCCAGCGCGATATCGATTTCTCACATCTCGGCCGGATTGCGGTGCACTCCGATGGCCGGGTGAAGTCGTACGGATCGTACGCGCGGAGCATGATGCAGTTCGTGAGCGGACCGCATTCGGCGGGGAGGTCCTCTCGCCGGTCGAATTCGTCGCGGGAGTTCTCTTCGCCGTTCATGCACTTCTCTTCGCCGTTCATGTACATGGAGCTTATGCTGCGCCCGCGTGCGTACGAGGATGAGCCGATCATCTACGTGAAGAACGTGCAGGTGCGGGAGCGCATCATCAACGCGCTCGAGCGTTCGTTTGACACACATACCGGCGGCAGCTCGCTGATGAACAACGAGGCGGCCGGTTCGCGCGCCATGGACTCCCTGACGCCGGAGCGGCGCAGTGAGGCGTACGCGCAGTTGCGGCAACGTCTGGACAACTTCTTCGATGAAGGACTTATCTCGCCCGCGATGCTGCTCGACCCGTTCGTCGACCAGGCGGTCGATACCATGCGTCAGGACCTGCTGCGAACCGCGCGGTTCGTCAACGAACTTGAATCCGCGCTGGCCGTCAGCGATGAACGCGTTCTGCGGCGCAACTTCCGCGTCATTGCCCCTCCCGGAGGCGGGTTCGAGGATCAGTGGCTGACCTTCGAGGAGCTGCGGGCGAGCATCGATCGGGACGATCACGTTCTGTCGGACGTTGAAGTCGCACTGAAACACCAACTGCTGGATGCGTGGGATCGATTCCAACGCGCGTGGCAGAGCATGGATGCCGAGGGCGTGAACATTCAATCCGAGAGGTTGGCGACGCTTTTGCCGCAGGTGAATCCCGAGCTCTACCCCGGCGAGGGAAGTCGTGCCGGCTGGCCGTGGTCGATCATGCCGATCGAGGCGTACGCGGACGGGGCCGGGGCGTGGGCAGCCGATGACGGCTGGAAGTGGATGACCTCGATCGGTGTGACGCTCTTCTGCGGCCTCTTTATTCTGTTCGGAATCTCGCGCAACTGGCCGACGATGACCTCGCTCGGCGCAACGCTGGTTGCCAGCGGGGTGCTCTTCCACGGGGCCACGCTTGCGCTGGGCACGACGAACCCGCTGCCCCTGGAGACGTGGTACTTCGAGGCGTACAACATGACCTGGGTGTGGATCATGTACGGCTTGTGCCTGATCCCGCTCATGCTGGCGCTGGTCTTCCGCTGGCAAGGGGCGCATTGGATCGGCATGGGCATGTTCCTCATCGCCTTTGCGTTTCATACCGCGGCGCTGTTCATCCGCTGGTACGTTTCCGACCGCTGGCCGAACTCCAACATGTTCGAAGCGGTCACGACCGCCGCGTGGTTCGGCGGGTGCACGGCGATTCTCCTTGAGTTGTGTGTGCGGCGCCTCCCGTTGCGGAGCGTCTTTGCCATCTGCAGCGCCGCGGCATCGATGGTCGCCCTGATGTGCGCGTACTACATGCCGATCGGGCTCGATCCCAACATCCGCAACATGATGCCGGTGCTCCACGACCTCTGGCTCTACATTCACACGAACGTGATCATTCTGAGCTATTGCCTGATCTTCATGGCGGCGGTGACCGGCACGCTCTACCTGATGTTCCGCTTCGTCCGCTGGTTTACCGACAAGCCCGGCAACAACGAGTACGCCCGCATGGGCGGGGCGGCATCCCTGATCCAGACCGGACCCGACGGCCAGCCGATCATCACCCGCGCGAAGAGTTCCGTCGGCCAGGTGCTCGACGGGACGACGATGATTCTGGTCGAACTCTCCTTCATCCTGCTGTGGGCCGGGACGGTGATGGGCGCAATCTGGGCCGATCACTCCTGGGGCCGGCCGTGGGGCTGGGACCCCAAGGAAGTATTTGCGTTGAACACCTTCATCGTCTTCGTGGCATTGATTCATGCCCGGCTGAAGGTGCGCGACAAGGGACTCTGGACGGCCGTCATCGCGCTG
>SLDM01000286.1 GCA_007125255.1 Phycisphaerales bacterium | reverse complement strand
TCGTAAGCCAGTACAACGAGCCGGAATTTCGTGACCAGATCATCGTATTGCTTTTGGATACTCTCGAAGAGGAGACGGAAGAAGAGGAGATTCGGCATGCAGCAGCACGAGCTCTCCAACAGCGGTTTACACAAATGAAAGCCAACCCGTTCGCGCAACTCGCCGAGCTGCGCGACCGCTATGCAGAGTTGGCAGCCGAAACCGATGACCCGGATGCTCTGGTCCATCGGATCGCGACGTTTCTCGATGAAGCGGTAGAGAATGTGGAGCGGATCGACGAACCGGTCCGGTAGGGTCCTGTAGCCGGCAGGAAGCCGACGTCCGCGCCGGAAGGTAGCGCCCCGGATCGCTTCCTTCCGGCCCACCGTCTCTCTGCCTCCCACCGGGAACCGGGTACGGATGAGACCGGGGGGCTCACAATGAAAAAGTGGTCGCCCCCCCCCCAACACCGGGTGGAGGTGACGACCATGAAGTGGGTATGGACCGCGACTGCTGGCCCGCACGATTGCGGTTCTGGAATCTCAGTGAGTTCGGATGGGGCCGTGGGGCCTCAGGCGGTTATCCCCAGTTGTTGAGCAGGATCAACAGGTCGTTGGTGTCAACGCGGCCATCGGCGTTGAGGTCCGCGGGGCAGTGGCCGTGACAATCGCCCCAGGCCTCCAGGAGCATGAGCAGGTCCACGGCGCCGACGGTGCCGTCACCGTTCATGTCGCCGGCGATACTTTCCTGCGGCGGCGATGAACCGAACTCGATCGCGCCGATGTCGACCGTGCCGTTGACGATGCGCTCGTTGCCAAGCAGGTCGGTAGTGATATCCGCGGGCACCGCGCTGTTCTCACCGGCGTTGATGGCGGGTGAGCCGGCGAGCGGCGCGTAGTCATTCTGCGGATCGAGAAGCGCGTCGGCAACGATACTGCTGCCGTCATCAATCGTGCCGGCAAACACCGTTCCGACAACCAGTGAGGCGTCGATGCTTGTCAGGCCGTTTCCGGCGGTTGCGTTGGTGTGGCCGCTGATGATCGTATTGGCGACTGCCGGAAAGCTGTTGAAGGTGGTGAAGATGCCGCTGAGGGTGGTGTTGTCAACGATCGTGCAGTTGATGATCGAAGGGCTGGATGAGTTGGCGTAGATCGGGGCAAAGCCGCAGTTGCCACAGGCCGTCCCGTGACCGGTGAAGAGCGAGTTGACGACTTCGACGGTGCCGGTGGAGGCGACGTACAGGCCGCCGCCGGCGTAGGCGATGTTGCGCACGAAGCGGCTGGCGTTGATCCGGCCGTTGGTGGAGGTGGTGTAGATTCCGCCGCCGCCGAAGGTGCTGATGATCCACGAGTTGAGGTGGCCTTCCTCGGCCTTGCCATTGTCGGTGAACGAGAGGCGATCGAAATCGATCTCCGCATGGTTGGTATAGATCGCGCCGCCGAATGAGTTGGCTTCGTTCTTGGTGAAGTCGGTATCGGTGACGGCTGCATCGGTCAGCCAGAAGAGCGCCATCGCGCCGCCGTTGGAGGCGGAGTTGTTGTTGAAGTCACTCCCTTCGACGGTCAGGTTGCCCTGCTCGATGTACAGCCCGCCGCCGTGCAGCGCCTGGTTGAAATCGAAACGGGAGTCGCGAATGATCGCATGCCCTTCGATGATCGAGAGGCCGCCGCCGAGCACCCCGGCATTGCCGGTGACGATCGCCTCTTCGATGGTGAGGCTCGCGCCCTCGACCAGGATGCCGCCTCCCGGTCCTGCTCCCAGTGTTCCGCCTTCTCCGAAGCCGCCCGTGACGGTGAACCCGCGCAGGAGCACGTCTTCTTCGCCGGAGTTGATGGTGATGACAAAGCCGAGGTTGCCTTCGCCATCGATAGTCGTGACTTCGGCGCCGTCCGTCGATTCGAGAATGATGTTCTTGCCGGAAAAGCTGATCTGTTCGGCGTATGTGCCTGGGCTGACCAGCACCCGGTCCCCATCCTGGGCGAGGTCGATCGCGGCCTGAATCGTCGCCGCATCCTGAGGAACGGAAATGTCCGCTGCCGAAGCGATGGCAGCGAACGACAACGACATCGTGCTCACAAGAAATCCGGTTTTCATGATGAGTCCCTTTCCTTTGCCGTGGTTGACTGATTGCGGCCGAATGAATCAACGCGATCTTGAGCGCCGCCGATTCGTGTTTCGCGCCGCGGTCCCGGACGGATTCATCGGGGCGGAAACAAATGACAAGGTTCTTCATATGTTTCATTTTTGTGAGTACCGAGCGGGCTTAAGAAGAAGCGCCCTTGCCGGGAACTCCGGAGATCGCTCGGGACACCAGGGTGACAGGGATCGAATGGTCCGGGCTTGTACTGCAAATGTGGAAGTGACAGAGAGTTGCGTAGCGATGAAGGGAAGGGATCGAGATTGACCGCGGAGGACTCGGAGAGCGCGGAGGTGGAATGGAGGGAAAGTGACGGAGGGGCGGAGGGGGATGAAGGCAACAAGGGATCGAGGCATCAAGGCATCGGGGCATTGAGAAAGGCACGAAGGCACGGAGTGAGTGACGAAGAGACGGAGTATCGAAGTGACGAAGAGGGGTGGCGTGGTCTGCGCGGGCGTCAGGAGCGAAGGCCACGCCTGTCCGCCGTGGCGGGATGTCGCGCGACGGTCATCCAGATCTCACCGCACGTCAAACGTGCATCGGCGTGGCCTTCCGGCATGTCCTCACTCCCGTGAGGCCATGCCTCCAGACCACGGCACCCCGACGTTTATTGTTGCATCTCCCACGTCCGACTCGTTGCGCTCGCTGGCCGGGGTACCCAGGGGCTTGGCGCGCAGGATGCTTCTTTACTCGTAACGTCTTACGCGCACCCCCTGGATCCCCGCTTCCGCGGGAATGACTGGGTCAGGACTCTCGCCGATGTCATCCGTCTCAACACCCTCTGTGCCTTCGTGCCCCCGTGCCTTTCTCGATGCCTTGCTGCCTGGATCCCTTCACTCCGTCACTCCGTCACTTCGTTACTTCGCCCTTTCATGCCTATGCTTGCCTGATCGCAGGAGCCTGCCATGCCCCGAGCCATCCCAGCCCAGTCCCAGTCCCAATCCCAGTCCCAATCTCAGTCCAAATCCCAAGCGCAATCGCAGCCGGGCCTCTGGGGCGCCTTCAAACAGACCATCCGCGAGTTCATGAACGATGATGTCCTGACGCTCTCCGGCGCCCTGGCCTTCTATGCCGCCCTCTCCTTCGCGCCGCTGGTCATCCTGCTCATGTGGGTGGCCAGTTTCTTCGGTGAGGGAACGCAGGAACAGATTGTCACCGAGATGAGCGAAATCGTCGGAGAGGCCGGCAGCGATGCGATCGAACTGGTCCTGCAGAGCGGCGAAGCCAACCCTCGGGCGGGCACCGTGGCCGGGTTGATCTCGCTGGGGGTGCTGCTCTTTTCCGCCACCACCGTCTTCGCCCAACTGCAGATGTCCCTCAACCGCATCTGGAGTGTCAAGGCCAGCTCCGGCGTCAGCGCGGGCCTGTGGAACTGGCTGCGCAAACGCGTCCTGTCCCTCGGCATGGTCATCGCCATCGCCTTTCTGCTCATCATCTCCATGGTCGCGGACATGATCGTGTCCATGCTCGTGGGCCCGATCATGGAACAGGGCGGGGTGTGGCGGATCCTCAGCCTCGCCGCTTCGCTCGGCATCTTCACACTGCTCTTCGCGATGATGTTCAAGTTTCTTCCGGACGTCGAGATCGCCTGGCCCACCGTCTGGGTCGGGGCCGCCCTCACCGCGGTGCTCTTCACCCTCGGCAAGTCCCTGATCGGTCTGTATCTGGGGCGCGGCGGCGTCGGCTCGGCCTACGGGGCGGCGGGGTCGGTGATCGCGCTGCTGGTCTGGGTGTACTTCACCTCGCTGGTCGTTCTCTACGGGGCGGAGGTAACGCAGGTGTACGCCCGCCGTACCGGCAGGCGGATCACCCCCAGCGACCGCGCCGTGCCGCTGACGGGGTGAGGGGCGCAGAGGTGAGTTCATTTCCTCATTTTCCTGCCGGTCTCGCCAACCAGGGTCCGGATGGATCTGGGGAGAACGGTACCTGCGCGTTTCAGGACAAGGTCAGTCATGAAAGACTCTTGATGCCAGAACTGCTCCGGACGGCAGTGAATGACCACATGGCGATTTTCACTTCTCTCAGTCTCACCGTCATTCAGCGCGCGTCCGGGACCCGCACGCTCTCCGGAGGAAATGCCTTTGAGTGTGCCATCACCTTGAGGCTGGGACGCGATCACCGATCCGAGCGATCTTGCCAGGGAGTTGGCGAGGGTCTGCCGGTGCCGGATCAGAATCCGCAGTCGAGGTCTGAGAAATCCGCGGAGTTGAAATCAGCAATCGCATGAAGCTATCCACTCTGAATACAACTCGCAGCGGGCGGGTGCTGCTCGGTACGTTCTGGATCGGCCTCTACTTCGTGTTGACGATCGGGCCGCTCGCCACGATCTATCTCGGCCATGCGCCGCCCGGCCGCGGTTTCTGGATCGAGCTTTCGGTTGCCCTCGGCTTCATCGGTCTGGCGATGATCACGATGCAATTCATCATCACCGCCCGCATTGCCGGCATCAACGGGTCGTACGGCATTGATGTGATTTATCGCTTTCACCGGCAGATTTCGATCCTCAGCATAACGCTCATTCTGATCCATCCGACCCTGCTGTTCGTGGCTGATCCGGCCCGGTACCTGCCGCTGCTGCGCGTCTGGGACGCGCCGCTTCGGGCGGTGTTCGCGTGGCTGGCGCTGCTGGGGCTCATCACGATCGCTGCAACGTCCATCTGGCGCGTCAAGCTCGGTCTGTCCTACGAAGCGTGGCGGATCACGCACGGCATCCTCGCGGTGGCGGTGCTTGGGTTCGCGCTCGGGCACGTGCTGGGCGTGGGGCACTACCTGGAACAATTCTGGCAGCGAGGTATGTGGCTCGGCATGGCCGTGTCCGTCGTGCTCATCAGCAGCTACGTGCGCCTCGTCAAGCCGGTTCTCATGCAGCGAAAACCCTGGTGCGTCATCAACGTCACCCGTGAGCACGGCCGATCGTGGACCGTCGAACTCGAACCCGAAGGCCATGAGGGCATGCGCTTTCAGCCGGGGCAGTTCGCATGGGTCACCTTCGGCCGGTCGGTATGGATGGTTCGGGAACATCCGTTCTCATTTTCTTCCAGCGCGGAGCGATCCGACCGCGTTGCGTTTACCATCAAGGAGAACGGCGACTTCACGAATCACATCGGGAAGACAAAGCTCGGCACGGTTGCGTATCTCGACGGGCCGCATGGTGTGTTTACGATCGATCGCTGGGCGGGTGTGAAAGGTGCCGTATTCGTTGCCGGCGGCGTCGGGATGACCCCCATCATGTCGATGCTGCGCACCCTCGCGGATCGGGGCGATACGCGCCGGTTTGTACTCATCTACGGCTGCGCAACATGGGATGAGGTGACGTTTCGCGATGAGTTGTCGCAGCTGAAGAAGCAGCTTGATCTGAACGTGGTCATCGTTCTTGACGATCCGCCGGAGAATTGGGACGGCGAGGCGGGCAGGATTGATAAAGCAGTGTTCAACCGGCATCTGCGTGAGGATCGCGCTGAGCTCGAGTACTTCATCTGCGGCCCGTCGGCCATGATGGAGAGCGTGTGCGACTTGCTGCCAACGCTCGGGGTGCCGGCGGAGCGCATCGAACAGGAGGAGTTCAATCTCGCCTGATCGTCCGGCCGGTGATCACAACTCATGGAACCAATCGAAGCGAGATTCAATCAATGCGACACCAACGGATGTATCGAGTCATGCTGGGTCTGGTCGCAGCGTATGTGGTGGTCGCAGCAGTGTTCGCGGCCAACCGCAGTGCGTGATGCCGGCATCAGGCAAGTCCTAAGAAGGAGAGCGGTCGAGGTGTTCGAACCACCTCAGGCCTGCTTCCCGAGCTCATCTGACTTCTTCGGCTTGGGCTGTCGGTCGCGGGCGAGACCCCGACGGGGGTCGTCATCATCTGAC
>SLDM01000131.1 GCA_007125255.1 Phycisphaerales bacterium | reverse complement strand
CTGCGACGAGAGGCCCGCGAGACCGGTGACGACACGAAACTTCGCGAGTTCGAAGCCGAAGTCGCCGAGAAGCAACAGGCGGAACTCGAACTGCGCATCGAGCGGATTGACGCCTGGATCGATAGAAATCGCGACCGGCTGGAGCAGGAAGCCGAAGAGTATCACCGCGAGCGAGTGCGAGAACAGCAGGAAGACGATTGATCGTGAGCAATCGGACAGAGTGGAATCTGGAGATCATGCCACGCGCGCTCTCGAGTCCGCCCTCGCCGCCGGCGGCGAGAACGCGCTCCCGAGCCGCACGCCGCTGCCGGAGCTTCTCAGCGAGTACGTCCGGCACATCCACACGCTCAAGACGCCCCAGCGCCCCACGCATTTCTGATCAGCAATAACCGGCTTGCATTGCGACGAACAGCCGGCTCCTGATGTGGGCCCACCGTCGTTCGATCGTTCGCGTCGATACAGAGAGCAGTGACGCGATCTCGGCATGTGTCAGACCAGAGATGCAACGCAGTTCCGCAATGTGCGCGCCATCCGGGTCGATCCGCTCCAGTTCGCTGATCGCCTCATCAAACGCCAGAACTTCAACGGGATCGAGTGATGTATCCGTCAGATCCTGAACCTGGTATTTCATATACTCGAGGTACTCTTCTCGCGATCGACGTTTTCGGGCCGCGTCGATGATCGTCCGGTGCATTTCGCGCACCATGGCACGAAAGAAGTGCACGCGATCATGGAACGTATAGTTCTGAGATCGCAGAAGCCGCACCACCGCCTCATGCACCAACGCCGTGGCCTGAAACGTATGTCCGGGCGGCTGCCTTCTCAAAATGCCATCCGCCACACCTCGTAATCTCTCGTACGACGAGAGCAGAAAACTACGCATCACCACTGAGTGGGATGAGTCCTGTAAAGACATGTTCTTCCTCCCCAATCCATCATTTCTCGTGATCAGAACCTCCAACTGCGACTGACATCACCAGTATCGCATGCCGGGTGCCCACCAATCAAGCACAATCTGGGCAACTCACCGACTTCGATTGACAACCAATGCTCATAACTCGTGCATTGAGTAGAAATTGCGAGCATCTGCATCGCGATTTGCCCGTACCGAGTCGGATCGGAGCAGTGAGGCCGCAACGGTGACATCTCCGACAAACTGTTTCAGCTCTCACCGGTCCGCCAGAGGGGCGAGAGGCGCACCGAGCGACGTGGCGAACCGTCGGTCGAGTACCCACGGAGCGAAAAAAAGCGAAGAAGTAACCAGTTTCTTGTCGGCTCACCGCTCACTCACGCGCTTATTGAAGTGCGGGCGAAGGCAGAAGGGGTATGTTCAGCCCGAGGTCAGTCAGCTCGCAGGAAGGCCGCATCGCAACACGCTACAGAAGTGATTGGTGCCGGCCTGTCATACGCAGTCAAAGATTTGATAGCTCCGGGGGTCGAGGTGTGTCGCGCGCCAGTTCGCTTTCGATTTTCGCTTTCGATGAGTAGTTCGCCGCGGGAGCCGGGGGGGGCACGGGGCCAGTGACAAGGGGGTGTCGCTGTTGCGGCGCATTACGGGATGGCGCGCAGCAGCAACCTCAACCAGAGACCGCCGAGCAGCATGGGCTGCTGAATGGAGAAGTGTGATGACAGGATCAGCTCGACGGTGGACGCCTTGCTGTTGCTGTCCTGTTCGGGCAGTGCGTCTTCATGCCGCAGCAGTTGCGCTGGCCGTTGGCGCCACGATGGCGCTTCCCTCCATGTCATCGGCGGATGTCGATGTCATTCTTCATCCCCTCGACGAAGCCGTCACGGTGGATGGAGTGCTGGAAGTGCAGGTCATCATCGCCTCGGACTCCAAACGTACTGAATTCGTCGCTGCGGCAGAGATCATTCTCGCGTGGGATCCGGAGAAACTTCAGCTTCTGGGCAATCATGAGGATGGTGCGGTCGACTTGTTGACGTCGACGTTTCCGACCGCTCATCCCTCGGGTCTGAACGAATCAAACCCGCCCCAGGATGGGATCGGCATGTTCATGGCATGGGCGCCGCTGGGTAATCCGGCGGCTGTGCCGCCTAGCGGTGTGCTGCTGACAACCCTGGAGTTTGCAGCGATTGAACCAACCGGCGAAACGCAGATTGCCATTGTCCCGTTTGTCGGAGATCCGGACACCCCCGATGCGGCAACGATCATCTTCGACGGCCTTGTACCCAACTTCAACATCACCGGAACACTGACCGGAGCGAACGTTGCGATCACCCTCGCCTGTCCCGGTGATCTGAATGACGACGGCGTCGTCGGTATCCATGACCTGCTCATCGTGCTCGATGCGTGGGGACCTTGCGCTGATCCAGCCGAGTGTCCGGCCGATCTGAGCATGAACGGTCAAGTCAGCATCAACGACCTTCTCATCGTCCTCGCAAACTGGGGCGCCTGTCCCTGAACCTGACCTGACCGGAGTTGATCGTGATTCGAGCGCAATCGGAGATGGCTGTGATGAGGACTGTCAGACAGAGCGAGGCAATCCGTGATTCAGTGATGAAAGTCCACCGACTCATGCATTCGAGTGCAATTCATTCAGGAACCGCATCTCGTGGTATCGAGTCGTTGGCCGTGGCCGACCCTGTGTCCCTGTACGTGGGCGGCATCATGAGAGGATTCGGCCGCATCCGGCCGCATCCGGCCGGACCTGGGGGAGGAACCTGTCGGGACATGACCCGACAGGGGAACGGCTCGAGGAGCGGGGGCTCGTGTGTTCTGGGATCTGGTCGTCGGCATACACGCCGACTGCCGGCTTCAAAGTCAGCGTGAAGTGCAGTGTAAACCTCAAGGAGGAAACAGGAAAGGCGGCGCTTGATGGGGATTGGTGGTGGGAACAGGCATCAACAGAATACGAGTGCTGGGGTGAGC
The DNA here is from genome assembly GCA_007125255.1 of Phycisphaerales bacterium. Taxonomy (GTDB): domain Bacteria; phylum Planctomycetota; class Phycisphaerae; order Phycisphaerales; family SM1A02; genus SKZB01. Next base: position 3,135 of record SLDM01000131.1, on the reverse strand, counting down.
GAAGACATGTCCCTGCGGGCACGGACTGGTCGCAAACCGGCAGGCCGCGCGACGGCGGGTTCCGGCTGTACGCATGTCGCTCGCACATCAATACGGGTCGACGACGTCACCCGCTCTCTGCAGCGCGCACGCAACGTGAACCAGCACTTCTGCTGCAGGATGACAGGCACACACACTGTGACGACCCCGGACCGCCGCCTGAGCACGGCCGGATGCGTTTTCGGTCACCGCTCCGGCGATGAAGGCCACCGGGTTGGTACAGAGTTTTCGCAAGGTATGGCGACGGTCGTCGCCAGCTCTTTGAACGGGAGGAGTCAATGGCGGGAAGGAGTTTCAGAATGAATCGAAAGCATGTATCCGGAAGAGCTCGATGGACGGCGGGGGGCGTGCTCGCGGTCTCGTTGGCCGTGAGTACCGTCAGCGCCCAGAACTCGCTCACCATGGAGGTAACGCTCTCGGCCAGCGGCACCGGAGGCCCCCCTGTCGCCGGCGCCGTCATGACCGGCGAAGGGTTCACGTTCAGCTTTGACATCGACGGCGGCCCCTCAGGCACGGTCACGGAGGTCGGCTCGACGAACCACCGCTTCTTCTACGAGTGGGAGCCAATCGCAGGCGATCTCGCCAGTGCAACCATGACCCACACGTATTACGACTCGGCGTGGGGCATGGCGCCGCACATCCTTGTGACCCGAACCGAAGGCATCGAAACCGGAGGATCGCTCGAGAACGAAAGTTCCACCATCGTCGACTCGGGAACCGCCAGCGCCAACTGGTTTGCCAAGGGCTCACCGGCGATTCCCGGCGGCACGACGGTCTCGCTGCCGGTTGCCGAGAGCAACCCGCCGCACGAAGCGACGGCCGATGAGATTCCGCAGTACCACTTCGGCCTGCCATTCACCATTGACGCCCAGGACGCCTTCGCAGACCTCTGGCAGGACTTTGTGTCCAACGCCACCGCCACCATCACCGCTGAGTCCTTCAACATCGACGGTGCTGGCGACTGGGCCCATGAAGTCACGATCGAAGTGACGTGGGACGATGGCAGCAGTGGCACGTCCGGGCCGATCTTTGACGGCCTCACCGCCGTGGAAGTCGTCTACGAAGACCTGACGCTCGTCAGCGATCAGATCTGGCACACCACCAATCCCGGCCAGGTGAAGGTCGCCATCCTCAAGCCGGAGACGGCGATTCCGATCGTCGGCGGCGATTTCTACATCGGCTACGACACCACCTACCTCGAGTTCGTCAGCGCGAACCCGGGCGACAGTCCGTACGTGTCGGAGATCTTTGAAGTCCACGACCCCGGCAACCCTGGTTCACTGTTCTACGCGGTTGGTGTCGATCCCCTGGCGGGCGATCCGGCGACCGACGAAGCACGGATCATGGCGGTGCTGACGTTTCATGCCGTTGGTGAAGTCTGCGATGTCGATGAGCTCGTATGGTTCGATGGTCACCAGCTCAGCGATGACCAGGCCGGTGGTGCGGTCATCCACTTCGAGGAAGACCTCAATGCGATCAGTATTGACGACACGCCGCCAACGCTCGTGAACGTGCCGGCGGACATCACCGTCGATCCCACGATCGGGACCTGCCAGGCCCTCGTGTCGATGACTCCGCCGACGGCGACGGACACCTGCGATCCTGATCCGGTTGTGACGTACGAGCGCAGCGACGGTCTGGCACTGAGCGATCCGTTCCCGGCCGGACCGAATTTCTTCGAACCGAGCGCGACGACCACGATCACGTGGACTGCCGAGGACGCCGCCGGCAACATCGCCACCGCCACGACGGTTGTCACCAACACCGGAACCAATCCGGTGACGGTCGACATCTTCTATCCGGGTGTGGCAAGTGCGGGTCGATGCATCAACATCGAGATTCCTTTGCTCGGCGCGGATCAGCCGATCAGCATCACGTTCGATCTCGACGGTGAGGGGCAATATGTCGATGCGTGGCCGTGTCATGGCGGCGCGCTTGACGCGGAGTGCGTGCTCCTGCGTGATGAGCTGCACAGCCTGCGCTCGCTCACGCCGATCAGTGTGATCGGCAACGAGTACGTCGGAAGCACGACGCTCTTGGGCGGCGATCTGAACGATGACGGTGTCGTCGACATCCTCGACTTCGGCATCTTCGTCTTCCAGTTCGGCCAGGCACTGGGCGTCGATACGCCATGTGGCACACCCGGACCGCACGCAGACATCAGCGGCAACGGCGTGGTCGGCACGGCTGACTTCCTGTTCATCCAGATGAATTACCTGCTCGTGGATGAATTGTGCCCCGGTTCGCCGCTCATGGCCGGACGCTTGCCGCAGCCGCGCGAGCGGATCTCGGTGCGCGAGCTGCATCGGCTGGGTCTCGGCCACCTTGAGGTGGCGGACCTGACCGGCGACGGCTGGGTCGGCCCCCGGGACATCGCCGCCTTCGCCGCCGGCGCGAGGCCGGAAAAGTAGCGCCGAGGTTGTTTGTGAACTCCCGCTCCGTGGCGCTGAGCCGCCACGGGGCATACCGCCAGAAGATGTTTTGCTTTGTTCGGTTCTGTTCTGTTCGGTTCTGTTCACCATCAGAACCATCACGTCACACACAAAGGAGAGTTCAGGATGAGACATGCGAGTTTGTTGATAATCACGATGTTTGCGGTGGTGACGCTTCTCGTCGGCGTCAGTAGTGCCGCGGCGGCCGCCGGTGGTTGCGACTGCGCCGAGTCCCAAGGCAGCCCCGGCTGTCCGCAGAACCCCGCCTGTGAGAGCTGCGTCTGTACTCAGGATCCGTTCTGCTGCGACACAGATTGGGACGGCCTCTGCGCCAGTGCCGCTTCGGGTGCTTGCGAAGCTGAATGTTGTGAAAATGGCGACGATCCGAAGCCCGAGCCGGAGGATTGCGACTGCGCCGAGTCCCAAGGCCCCGGCTGTCCGCAGAACCCCGCCTGTGAGAGCTGCGTCTGTGCTATAGATCCGTTCTGCTGCGACTCACAATGGGACGGCATCTGCGCCGGCCTCGCTGAGGATGATTGCGAAGCTGAATGTTGTGACAATGGCGACGATCCGAAGCCCGAGCCGGAGGATTGCGACTGCGCCGAGTCCCAAGGCCCCGGCTGTCCGCAGAACCCCGCCTGTGAGAGCTGCGTCTGTGCTATAG
>SLDM01000079.1 GCA_007125255.1 Phycisphaerales bacterium | reverse complement strand
TCGATCAGCTACACCCCACCGTCCCCGGTCAGCCGCAGGTCCATGCGCCCGTACCCGGTCATGCCCAGGTCGCGGTACGCGCGTTTGCAGATCCGGTAGATCGTGCGCTCGAGTTCGGGGGAAAGATCCTTCGCCGGTTCGGTCGTCAGGCCGATGCGCTTCTGATACTTCTCATCCCACTTGATCTTGGCGGTGGCGATGCGGGGCGAGCCTTCCGGCAGTGTGCCGAACTGCATCTCCCAGATGGGAAAGGTGCCCAACCGGTGGTTGCCGAGCACGCCCACGTAGAGCTCGCGGCCGTCGATGTACTCTTCGGCAATCGCGTCGGTCCCCAGATTCTCGTGGACAAACGCCACCCGCTCCCGGAGCTTCTCATCGCTGTGCACGATCGACGCATGGGAGATACCGAGGGAGGCGTCCTCGATGAGCGACTTGACCAGCAGCGGAAACTCCAGCCGTGACGATCGTCTCACCGCCCGTCCGACCGGAAAGACGGCGAACTTCGGTACGGGCAGCCGGTGGTAGGAGAGAATCTTCTTGCTCAATCCCTTGTCGTGGGCCAGCAGCAGCCCGCGCGGATTGCAGCCGGTGTACGCCTTGCGGAGCAGTTCGAGGTAAGTGACGACGTAGTAGTCGTACACGCCGATGCCGTGAAACTCTTCGAGCAGGTTGAACGTGACGTGCGGCTTGAAGTCATCGACTGTGTCGCGAATCACCCTGAGATCATCCCGCACCCCGAGCGGCAGCACTTCGTGGCCGGCATGTTCCAGGCCGACGACCACGTCGTACTCGGTCTTCCACCGCGCGATTTCCTTCTCGGGAATCCCTTCCAGTGAAGGCGGCGGCACACAATCTTCATGCATCAGGGCAAGGATGCGGCGTGGTTTCATAGCAGTATCCGGTGGTGGCCGCCGTGAATGTAGTTCATCGTCTGCACCGTGATCATGAGCGTGGCCTGCATGCGCGCCTGCTCCTCATCGATCGCCAGTCGCAACTTCAGTTCGCGGCAGCGATCGATCGTATCCCGCAGGACCTGGTCGATGGTGTACTGATACGTTCCCGTCCACCGTGAGACCTGCTCGCGAATGGCGCGCTGCTCACGCCGCAGAAATGACGCCGCCGTCGGATTGGTTGCGCAGCCTCTGTCGCTGGAGAAGATCCGGTAGAGGTCGCGGTCCATGACATCCGGCCAGTCCGAGCCGTACCGCAGCCGCTTCGCCCGGTAGTGCTCCCGCAGGGTGGTGCGCAGTTCGCTGATCGGTTCGAGCCGGCGGCGCGTACGGACCGGGGGCGCCGCTCCGGCGATATCGCGCAGCAACTCGTCGACAAACTCGAGCTTTCTGAGGGCCGGCCAGCCCCGGTAGACCTGGCGCCAGCGCGAGTTCGGACGGAGCCAGACGGCGAAGGTTTCGGCAAAGTCCTCCGCCGGATGAACCTGAGCGTACCAGCGGTTCAGATGCACGACATGATGTCGACTGTTGGGATTCGGCCGGTAGGAATCGGGGTACGGTTCAGAGAAGCGGCCGAAGTGTTTGCGCCAGCTTGCCCGGTAGTGGAGCCGGTAGGCGGTGCAGATGGCGTGACCGGCCTCGTGACGGAGGATGCGCATGCACGCCCGCTCCGGGCCGCCTTCGACTTCGAGCATCTTCTTTTTCTCCAGCCGCATCAGCCGCTCGTGGCCGAGATAAAACGGCACCGCGATCCCCGGAACACCGTCGGGACTGAACCATTCACTGGAAAACCACGCGTGGGGACGATGGCGAATGCCGCGCTGCGCGAGCTCGTCATACAGACGATCAAGGTACGGCTGCATGCGCGACCGGCTCATCTCCAGCCGCAGATCACAGAACCGCAGTTCCAGCAGTTCTTCGTCGGTCAGCCGTGGCAACGGCTTTCGCCTCAGGCGCTCACGACGCGCACTGGATGTGGCCGAGCTTCGAGGGGGCATGGGGAGAGAGGAGAAAGAAGAGAGGGGAGAGGGGAAAGGAGAAAAAGGCATTGTGGGTCATGGCCCTTGAAATGGCAATGGACCGGAGAGAGAATGACGAAGGGGATCGGGAAAGGTACGAAGGGTGCCACTGCCAGCGAGCGCAGCGAGTCGGCAGTGCGAGATGCAACGAAGATTACCAGACCGAAGTACGACCCCCCGATCCCTCGATGCCTTGATCCCGCCCCTCTGTCCCTCTGTGCCTTCGTGCCTCTTCTCAAGTGCCCCGGCCAGAGGGCCGAAGGGAGTCGGCCGTGCGAGATGCAAGGACGATCACCGGACCGAAGGACGACGCCCCGTTCGCCACCGCTGTCGCGGGGAAGACAACACCGCCCTCGCCCCCCTCAATCCCTCAATGCCTTGATCCCGCCCCTTCGTGCCTCCGTGCCTCCGTGCCTTTCTCAATCCCTCCACTTCGTCACTTCGTAACTTTGTCACTTTGTAAATCAATTCTTCCCTACTCTCGCCGCCATTGGGCCAGAGCCATCTGCGCCTCTTCGTAACGATCCGGGTCGTTGAGCCACGCCGGGGCGGTCAGGCGTTCGACCGCCTTCTTGTACATGACGATGTACGTGAACGATCCGCTCGTCTCCGGCAGTCGCGGCATGTGCGCATCCAGATCCCGCAGCAGCGCCTTCAGCGCCGCGCGCTGCCCGGCCCGGTCGCCGGCCGCCGATTCCGGACTCACCTCCGTCAATCGAATCGACTCGACGGCCAGGCGAATCAGTTCCACCGAGTGCAGGACCGGGTCGTCCTCATGGAGCCTCTTGCGGAGCTTCGGTTCGGCGAGGTCGATCAGCGCCTCGGCCTCATCGATCCCGCCGCGCGAGGTGTGGTAGAAGGCCAGGGCCGTCATCCACAGCAGCGTCTCGATCGAGTCCAGACGCTCCTCCGCGATCGCATGGTCGACAAAGTGCTGCATGACGGACTCCCGGAACAGGGACTCGGAAACCTCTTCCTCCTCAAAATCGATATGAACGCCGGTCCGCTCAAACAACAGCTCCAATGACCAGACCAGCGGCATGACGTCCGCCGCCGAAGCGCTCGCCCTGGCGATCTCGAGGAAGCGTTCGCGGATTTCGATCAGCGTCTCCACCGCGTGATTCGTCCATTCCCGCTGCAGCTCCGCCCGCTTTTCCATGAGCTCGGCCTGCTGGGCATTCAACTGCGCTTCCCGGGCCGCGATCTCGGCGCGCTGCGCCGACTGCACCGCCTGCTGGGAGGAGTGCACCGCCGCCGCCCCCGCCACGAGACCACCGATCACGGTCAGAATGATCACCGAGCTCATCGCCGCCGGAACCGGCTTTCGCCGAATCCAGAGCCCGAGCCGCCGCCGGACCGTCGGCCGGGTCCACGGGATCGGCTCTCGCCGGAGCCAGCGTTCGAGGTCTCCGGCCAGTTCGCTCGCCGAGGCGAACCGCTCTTCCGGCCTGGCCGCCATCGCGCGACGACAGATCCGGTCAAGATCCGGATCGATACCGGGGTTGATCTCCCGCGGGCTCGGCGCTGAACGTCGGCCCTGCTCGGGATGATGGTTCTTCGCAATCTCCTCGATGCTCGAGCCATTCGGCAACGCGCCGGTGAGCATGTAGTACAGGATCCCTCCCAGCGCATAGACATCCGATGGAACCGTGAGGGATCCCTCGTCCATCCGGAACTGTTCCGGAGCGATGAAGGCGATGTTTCCGATCGGTCGTTTGCTCTTGTTCTCCACCTGCAGATCCCGCACCGATTCGCCGGCGCGGATCGCAATTCCGAAATCCGCGACCTTCGGCACCCCACCCGTTGACATCATGATGTTGCCCGGCTTGAGATCACAGTGGACCAACCCCGCGGAATGGGCTGCCGCCATGCCCCGGCTGATCCGGCTGAGAAGCCCCACCGCCGTCAACGGTTCCACCGGGAGTGACCGATCGCGCAGCCACCGTCCCAGGTCACCCCCTTCGACGAGCTCGTACACCACGAAGTCCTCATCGTCCGCCGAAACGCCGCGATCGAGGACCCGCACCACGTTGGGATGATCGATCCGCCTTGCTTTCGTGGCTTCCTCGATCAACTGCCGCCGCATCCAGCCCGACCGGTCCGCGGCCTGGAGAATCTTGATCGCCACCCGCGCGTCGTACGCTTCTTCCGAGAGCTGTCGATCGATGGCGAGGTAGACCTCACCGAACGCCCCGGCACCCAGCAGCTCGCGGAGTTCGTAGCGCAACGTCCCACCCGGCATTCTCGGCCCGAAGCTCTGCGGCAGCACGCGCGGCTCGCCCACGACGCGCGTGCGAAGACCGGCGGTCGACCACAGGGCGTTGTTCAAGGCCGCCGCCTCCCGGATCAGCCGCTCGAAATGCGGATACGCCTCGACCAGCGTATCGACCGAGACCGCGTCAAACCGTGACGTGCGGGCCAGACTGCGCAGAGTCACATCGATCGCGGCATCCAGCGGATCCCGACGCTCACCCAGATCGTCAACGGCGTCAAGATACCGGTCCAGAGTGACGGAATAGCCGCGGGCCACTCGGTACCGTCCGTCGTGCTCGATCAACTCGGCGAGCAGTTCATCGTCGAGCGGCCCGATCTCGTCGAGGAACGTCCGGAAGTCGATCTCACTTCTGCTGGATTCACTTCCCTGGCGGCGGTACTGCTGCTGCAAGACGTGTATCGGCGAACTCACCCGGTGGATCATGATGGTCCCACTCCTTGAAGAAACTCATCCCGTAATCGTGACTTGATCTTCTGCCATCGCTTCCTGATGCCCGTCGGCGCCAGGCCGACGTGCTCCGCAATGCTCGTATGGGTCTTACCGTGGAGCCAGAGGATCAGAATCTCCCGGTCGGTCAGATCATCGAGTGAGCGCAGCGCCTCATCGACCTCGATCCGCGCCCCCTCGGTCCGCTCCGTCTCGGCACGCTCCAGTCGACGGAGCAGGTCATGGGCAAAGGGGCCATCCGCATCTTCAACGCGCTGGAGCCGCCGAAAGATTCGCGACTTGTCGACCAGCGCGTTCTCGGCGATGCGATACACGAGGGCCCAGAGCTGTTCCTCCCGGACCGCCTCGAGCCGGCCTTTGCGAACGTAATCGTCGAGGCGCCGGCTCACCGTCGAAAGGATGTCATGGGAGTCGAAGAGGCGACGCATGGAGCGCCCCAGTTTGCCCCGGACGCGCCGGCGCACTCTCGATCCGTACTTCTGAATGAACTCGGCGGCCGCCTCGCGATCACCCGCGCGCATGCGCGCCAGGAGCACATCGATCGCCGTTCCGCCATCGCCGCGGCCCGCCCCGGACATCCCGGTTTGATTCGGTTGACCCATGCGCATGCCCTCACGATCGACTGCGCCGCCGCTTCATCGGGTCGTCTGATCGTCGGGGCCCCGGGCCCGGAAGGCGACCAGAACATTCGATTTGCTGCTCACACCCGGTGAATGAAGACCGCCTCCTCAGGTGACGGGCTCCCTTCCCCGTTTGATCTCCCGGCTCTGGCCCAGTTCTGGCCCAGTTCTGGTCCAGCCCCCACCCGGATCTGGCCCGTTGCTCCAGGAGGCAGCCATGCAGCAACGTCTCGACTGCGACAAGAGTACCACATCCTTTTGCAGGTGTCGAGAGAAGGGCGCGGCCGGCCGCCGGGTGCTGTTTCCGCTCCTGCTCCTGGTCATGATCGGGCTCGACGCCCATCACCGGCTGGCGGCGGCTCCGCCGCTCCGGTTCACCACGGTGATCCCCGGCACCCTCGTTTCCGCGCGTGCGGCATCACCACCGCACCACGCACCCGCTGGGTTCCACGCGAACTGGATCGAGACGCTGACCGACACGGTTGAACAGGCGATCGAGAGTATCGTCGGGAACGATCCGGACGGGGATGAACTCGCGATCGCCATCGCGACCGTCGATGAGGTTTCACAGGAGGCGGCAATTCACGGCTACACCGCGCCGATCACCTCCGAAGACCTTCATGCGGATCTGACGACAGAAGAGATCGTCGAACTGCTCGAGCTCCTGCGCGGGTGGCTTCTGCTCATTGATGGTAAAGATCAAGTGACGGAGTGAC